>NZ_LWGG01000796.1:0-4541 GCF_001635365.1 Oleiphilus sp. HI0128
ACCGAATGCATTCAATCCGTCTAGACCAGAAGTGTCACCACGATGGTTGTGGATTTTCAGATCGTTGATCTGAACACCAGCGATATCGATGTAAACATCTAAATCAGTGATGTTGAAGTAGCTATCCATGTGGATTTTTGAGTTCGCATCACCGTAACCAGTAGAACCAGTCACAGCATCAGAAGCTTCAGCAGCAGAGATACGACCATTACCATCAGTGTCAGTAGCGCCGAAACCATTACCATTGTTTTCGATATGGATATCTTTGTGACCCAAGTAACCAGCAATGCTTAAGTCACTGATCAAAGTAGTAGTTTGTGCTGTAGGATGTGTAAGGATGTTTGTAGCTGAATCATATGTGCCTTCACCAGCGCCATAAGAAGAATCAGCAATACCGATAGCATCGATTGTATACTTGAAATCAACTGCAGTGATAGCACCGTCGATAACTTCTTGAGTTGAGAAACCAGCAAGTGCAGTAGCGCCGCCAGCGATAAGAGCATCAGCATCGATAAGCGCAGCTAGTGGGTCAGTTGCGATTTCGTGAATCAACAAGTCACCGTCTTCGATACCAACACGACCCTTAACGAATGTTCCGCCAAGTGCACCAGCAACTGCTTGAACAACAGATACACCAGGAGCAGCCTGTACATTGTTAGATTCTAGCTGCTTCAAAGATGCGCCACCAGCGTTAGCTTCGATACCGCCAGCCAAACCAGCTAGACGGCCATCATCTACAGCACCGTATGCTAGAGCCAATGCTGCTAGACCTTCTGCGCCGTAAAAATCAGACAAACCACGATCTAAGATGTTTTCGCCAGTAGCAGCAGAACCAGCAATATCGATGTTCATACGGATATTGTCAAGCATGTCAGTGTCGTTTGCTAGGTTAGCGTCACCAGTGTTTGCGTTACCGCCAATAGTGATACCGTTGATGAATAGGCTACCAGCATCTTTATACATGAACTGACCGATAGATACTTTAGTTTCTAAATCGATAGTTAAACCAGCTTGACCAGTTAATTCACCCATTGTTGAATCATCAAGAGCTTTTAATTCTGCTTGTGCGCCCGCTGCTACTGCTGCGATTGCGGATGCTAATGCTATTTTCTTCAGGCCTTTCATATTAGTTACCTAAGTTTTGGGTTCGCATACTTTAGGTTCTGCCCAACTGAAAACGTGTTAGTTGTATATTCATGAATATTTACCAGATATCAATTTTCACTAGTATATGCTTTTGATTTTGACTTTGTCGTGAATTCAATCACAGCGCGTTTGCTATAATAGGGGTCATATTGAATTTTGCCTTCTTATCACCAGTTTGAGATATCAGGTAGCTGCTTAATAACAGCAGTATTCAGCCAAAGTTTAAGCAAGTGCCAGTGTCTTAAATTGGCACTTTTCTGACCAAGTCTTGCTTAGAATGGTTAGGCCCAAGTCAGACAATTTATTCTAATAGGCCAGCTTGGGTGCTGACTTTTAGGCATTAGTTATATCGTGACCTAACACGTTTAAAGCTCGTTTTCGCCCTAAAAAAGCATTACCCTGTCTAGCTAAATACTCATTTATAAGTACATAAAACTTTTGCTATAGAGCTTATGCCTGCCAAACAGAAGATTCTTAAAGTTCGTCGCCACTATAACCAGTGGGTGGCTGACCAAACCCTAGAAGATTACGCCTTACGATTCACCGCTCGTAAAGCTCGGCGTATGGGTATTAGCCGTGTCGGCAAAACCGCTTTAGGGGCGACTGCTTTTTTGGCACTTGAAAGCATTGCTGCAGCGGTAACGATTAACTATGGCTTTGTGAATACCATTGCAGCGATGTTAGTCGTTGCAGCGGTTTTCTTTATTACCGGTTTTCCAATTGCTTACTACTCAGCTAAACACGGTTTAGACATTGATCTTTTGACGCGAGGTGCCGGGTTTGGCTACTTAGGCTCCACAGTCACGTCACTTATTTATGCTTCGTTTACTTTTATCTTCTTTGCGATTGAAGCCGCTATTCTCGCATCGGCTTTACATGCCTTGCTGGGTATTCCGCTATCGATCGGGTATTTCATTTGCGCTGTGGCGGTTATCCCTATTGTGATCCGGGGGATTACCACTATTTCGCGTTTTCAAGTCGGGACGCAAACTCTGTGGTTACTATTACAAATCGCGGCAATCGCTACCGTGATCATTGTCGAATATGATACTTTGCCTGCTTGGACAGACTATCAGCCAAAGGGCCTTAGTAATGCAGGTGAATTCAATTGGCTATTGTTCGGCGCCGCTGCTTCAGTATTTTTTGCCTTGGTTGCTCAGATTGGTGAGCAGGTAGACTATCTACGCTTTCTTCCTCCTAAGACTGAACAGAATAAGAAAAAGTGGTGGTTTTGGTTGGTCTTATCAGGGCCAGGCTGGATCTTTATCGGTTTGCTGAAAATGCTCTTTGGCTCCTTTATCGCTTATATTGCGATTACAGAAGGGGCTACTTATGTGGTCGCCAGCGACCCGACTTATATGTACGAACGTGTATTTAATTACCTGACTAACTCACCGTCAATGTCGCTTATTTTAGCTGCGGTTATGGTGATTATCTGCCAGATGAAGATCAACGTAACGAACGCTTATGCCGGGTCGATAGCTTGGTCTAACTTCTTCTCGCGGGCAACTCACAGCCACCCTGGGCGGGTTGTTTGGTTGGTCTTCAATGTGACAATTGCTTTGATTCTGATGGAGTTAGGTGTGCATGAGGCACTCGAAGCAATTTTGGGGGTTTTCGCTATTGTCGCAGTGAGTTGGCTAGGCTCGCTTACTGCAGACTTATTGATTAACAAACCACTTGGGCTCAGCCCCTCTTATATCGAGTTTAAGCGAGGTCACCTCTATGATGTTAACCCGGTTGGTACTGTTTCAATGGTGGCTGCCTGTATTCTTGGTTTAGCTGCATATCTTGGGGTGTTTGGCGAGACAAGTAAGAATCTTAGCCACTTTATTTCTTTGTTAGCCTGTTTCATCTTTGTGCCACTGATCGCTTATATTACCAAAGGAAAGTATTACTTAGCGCGACAGTCCCCAGAGCTTATTCCCATTATAGAGGAAGCGAAAACCAGAGCTTCGTCGGGTGCTGCACCGTCACCATACCCGTCTATTGGACCGACGCTTACCTGCGGCGTCTGTGACAATGACTTTGAAGTGGAGGACATGAGTTATTGTGGCGTTTATGCTCAGCCTATATGTTCGCTCTGTTGTTCCCTCGATGTGCGTTGTCTAGATAGCTGCAAACCTCATGCTAGGCTTTCTCGTCAGGTGGTGAATTTCTTAAGGCGCTTTATGCCAGGCAAGTTAGTGCGTTCTACGAATTCAAGGCTAGGGCGTTTTGCTGGGCTGCTTATTATTACGAATATGATCAACGCCGCGATGCTGGCCTTGGTTTATGAGCATATGATGCCTTCTGCGATTGCCGATCAGGAGGTGCTAAAGCAAAGTCTGATCACACTGTTCTTTATTTTCTTGATCGTTACGGGTGTGATTTCCTGGCTGTTTCTCTTGGCGCACGAGAGCCGGGTGGTAGCCCAAATTGAGTCCAATCGGCAAACACGTAAGCTGATGCGAGAAATCCAAGCTCATGAGAAAACCGATCTGGAATTGCAACAAGCCAAAGAGCATGCAGAGCAAGCGAATGACGCCAAGAGTCGCTATCTATCTGGGATCAGTCACGAGCTGAGAACCCCGCTTCAATCGATACTCGGCTATGCGCAATTACTGACTGACAAGCAGGACCTTGATGATGCACAGTCTCGAGGCTTGAATATCATTCATCGCAGTGGCTTGCATCTGGCAGATTTGATTGAAGGCCTGCTTGATATATCAAAGATTGAGGCTGGGCGCTTGGACTTGTTTCGGAACAAGGTTCAGTTACCTGAATTGCTCGATCAGCTTGCCAGTATGTTTCAAATGCAGGCTAAGAACAAAGGGATTGAGCTTAACTTCAATATAGAAGGGCGATTGCCGAAAATGGTGATGGCAGATGAAAAGCGCTTGCGCCAGGTTTTGATCAATGTTTTGTCTAATGCTGTGAAGTATACACAAGAAGGTTCAATCGACTTTACGGTGAAGTACCGTTCTCAGGTGGCAGAATTCATTATCAAAGATACCGGGCCAGGGATAGAGGCTTCCTACCTTGCACGTATATTCGAACCTTTTGAAAGGGTGCGTAATACACATACACCGAATGTGCAGGGGACAGGTCTTGGTTTGACTATCGTGAAGCTCTTAACTGAAGTAATGGGTGGAGAGTTACAGGTCGACTCAGAACTTGGGAAGGGCAGTTGTTTTAAGGTGAGCTTAATGCTGCCCTGGGTGAACAATACTCAGCAGGTAGAAGAAGCCGTTAAGGCCAAGATAGTTGGCTACGAAGGTTATCAGCGAACTATCTGTTTGGTAGATGATGACCCGGTTCTAAGGGGCTTCTTGTCAGACTTACTCATTCCACTGGGCTTTACTACCTTAGAGGCTTTTGATGCACCATCTTGTATGGCGCTATTAGATACGGCC
>NZ_LWGG01000797.1:0-755 GCF_001635365.1 Oleiphilus sp. HI0128
GAGCATGCAGGCCCTGTAATTCGCGCAGCCTATCCCATCAGGATGCTAGATTGGGAGCCTGGCATTGGAAACGAGTTAGACGTAAAATATTGTCCTGACTTACAGAAGGCTTTTGACACTGGACGATACGTATCAGTTTCTAATACAGAAATGTTTGATCGGAGACATAAAGTTGAGTTGGAACAAATTTTCACTTCTGAAACACATTCCGGTTTAATCTTTCCCTTAGTTATTAAAGGACGCTCAGAGGGTGCTATTATTTTGGGTGAGTCAAGAGTGTGGGACCGGGAACCTTTTTCTCAAGAAAAAATCGCCCTCTGCCAGACGCTAATCAACCAGTCTGTTATAGCGATCGAAAATGCAGAAAACTATGTGTCTTTGCATTCAATGTTTTTGGATACAACCTCTGCCTTGAGTTCTGCAATTGATGCTAAGTCTCACTGGACTAAGGGGCATTCGAAGCGCATGACAGCTCTGGCATTACGTATTGGACGGAAATTATCACTTGATTCCGAATCATTAAACCTTCTCAAGGTGGGCTGCATTCTCCATGATATTGGGAAAATCGGTACCTATGAGCAGATTCTAAACAAGGCTGAGCCACTTACGGATAGTGAACTTGAAATCATTCGTCAACATCCAGTAAAGGGGGAGCTTATTCTTAAACCAATCCATAAGTTTAAAGCGATTCTACCTATAGTAAGAAGTCATCATGAAAAATATGATGGAACAGGCTACCCAGATGGATTAAAGGG
>NZ_LWGG01000798.1:0-23481 GCF_001635365.1 Oleiphilus sp. HI0128
ATTATTTAAGTGTTAATGCTTATTCCAATGAATAGCTTTTCTTTATCCCAAGAGCGCTGAATAAGTCATTCATTTGCTGACTAGCCACCTCACAGCTTAATGTTTCAACACGAATATCCGGCCTCAACCACTTGGCAGACAGCAAGGTTGTCGAGATATCGCCCAAAACAAGCACGTCATCTCCCAGCAGAGGCAAGATAAGCTCAAAGCCTATATTTTTATCGATACGGGTTGAACCTGGAAACATCTCATCGAGCAAGTCAAGGTTAGTACTCCTCGGGTGAGCCTTGACCCCAATGTCACGAGGGGAGAAAGTTTCTAACAATCGCTTATAGGCACTTGTTAGACTATCCGGCTGCCTCATATAACTAGCCTCATGAGGCAAAGTAATCAACACCTTAATCGCATCGAAACAGCTTAAATCGACCTTTCTATCATCAAGTAAACTTTTAGAAAGCTGTTTAAATTGATCAGATGAGAACAAATCTGTGTTGAGCGCTAAGCGCTTCTTTTCCTGCAACAGAGGGTGAGCATACTCAGGGAACGCCAAATAGGCTTTTGAAATCCAAGCAGAAGAGCCTATTGTCAGGGCGTTCTTCCACCAGGTTCCGTATACGAGTTTCTTAAGAAAAGGATCCAGAAAACGGTGAGCGAAGCTATTCATTGATTTGTGGCCAATATAGCTCACCGCACCATCATCCATGTAAATACCGGTCGCACGTCTACCCGATTGACTGGCAACATGCATCGCATACTGAAACTCTACTCGGCGATCATTTCCAGTATAAATTTGTTTACTCGAATCCGAAGCAAACAAAACATCAATCCGTTTCATGACCTCCCGACGATGCTGTATCTTTCCGAGACCTTTATCATTCGCTAAAGAAACGGTTTCTTGAAACAATCCCTTTACTTGCTCAATCGCTAGAGTGAAGGATTTGGCCAAATCCAGGTTTTTTGAAACAATTACAGCTATGTTTTCTTGTCCTTGATTTTCAATTGCTAAGTTAGAGGCAATAAAAAAGTGTAAAGGAGAGGATATGAAATAGTAGTTTTTCATCGCGTCGTCAGCACCGGCTATTCTTGCATGTGTCTGATCTTGCTACGCACTTTAGATATATTGGAATCCTGCGCATAACGCCCTTTCGTCACATGACGAATTTGAAAGACACCATCAATATCTAGAGGGGTTCCTTCCGACTTAATCAGCCATTTGAACGCTGTATCTTCATAAGTTTTACGCCAGGTTAGCGTTTCGGTCTGGAAGATTCTTATTTTTTCACAATAGCCAATCGCCCGAGCTACATCACCATGTACAATCTGAAAAGCGCCTTTTGCTTTATCACGAGTATGAGAGCTAAAGTTCGCGGTTTCAATATCAACTAATTGAGGCTCGGCATCTTTACGCAACATCGGGTCGTCATCTTTCAACATGTCAGTTGTTTTCTCGGAGCGCGGGTAATACAAAATATCTTTCTTACCTTGAAGTGCTTCAGCCAAAGAATCGAGGCAATTCTTATGGAAAATAATATCGCAGTCGGTAAACCACAACCAGTCAGCTTTAGTCGAACGAGCCGCCATGTTTCGACCAATTCCGCGGCGAAATAGTTTTCCCTTACTTAGCGGCTGAAAATTCCAAGTAACATTTGGCACCTCTAGCTTAGAAAAGTAATCTAAAACAGCTTTGGTACCTTTATCTTCCTCAGCATAAAACACGGTTGCGGTTAAACGTAACTTACTGGGTGGGTAGTTGACGTATGAACTTAACTGATAGCTCAAGGTATTAGAGTAGTTCCAGCAATGACTTACGATTTCCAGATCAAACTCACCTGAAACAGCTGACCGAGTTTCGGTTTCAGGAATGGGGTCGCGAAACCACGACACGGGTAACAAAGGCTTAACAAACCACCGAAATAGTTGGATCAAATATGAATCATAACGAAGTGGCGGATAAGTTTTGGTTTGTTGCATCAAGACGTTTCCCAGAGAAAGTATCGTAGCCAAGGATATTACCATAAGAGCAATAAAATGGTTCCTATTATTAAGACATACTCAATCCCATAAACGGTGAAGGAAGACAACACAAGCCCCAAACTTGTCCACATATTTTTTTGTATGTTAGTATCGCCGCCATTTATTGAAATACCTATCAGATCCAGGATTCATAATGCTTTATAGAAGTGAAGTTGACGGTTTACGAGCCATAGCAGTGCTACCAGTCATTCTTTTCCACGCTGGACTATTTGGTTTTAGCGGTGGCTATGCTGGCGTCGATATCTTTTTTGTTATCAGCGGTTATTTGATTACCCGTATCATTCTGGATGAGCTGAACGCAGGTACTTTTACGATCAGAAACTTCTATGAGCGTCGCGCACGTAGAATCTTACCCGCTTTATTTAGCATGCTGACTGTAACAACGCTTATTGCCGTTGTCGTGATGCCTTCAGAGCTTTTTAAATCTTATGCCAATAGCGGGCTAACGGTTATCAGCTTCATCTCTAACTTCCATTTTTATAGCGTTAGTGATTATTTTTCTACGGCAGCAGAGCAAAAACCACTGTTACATACCTGGAGCCTTGCAGTAGAAGAACAGTATTATGTACTCTTTCCTTTGTTAGCCTTATATGCCTTCCGTAAAGGTAAGTCACTCTCTGCAATCGTTATCGCTCTCACGCTCGCCTCTTTACTGTTATCGCAATATATGGCCTTCAAAGGAGACTCCGCAGCAAATTTCTATTTAATTTCCTCTCGTGCTTGGGAGCTATTGTTTGGCTCAATTATTTCCATATACAAATTTGATCAGATTTCATATACGAGACCCGTCAGGCAGATAGCGTCTTTGACTGGTCTCACAATGGTTATCGCTTCATTCTTTTGCTTTGATGCTGACACGCCATTTCCTAGCTTTTATACTTTGCTACCCGTTATAGGTGCCAGCCTAATCATTATATTTGCTGATCGCCAAACTCTAGCTGGCAAATTACTCTCTCTAAAGCCAATTGTAGCCGTAGGACTCATCTCCTATTCTCTCTATTTATGGCATCAGCCATTGTTCGCGTTCTTGCGGATGAAGAGCTCAGGCGAACCTTCTGAAGCACTATTCATCCTGGCAGTACTTTTAACCTTCGTACTGGCTTTTCTAAGTTACCGCTATGTCGAAACCCCGTTTAGAAGAAGCCCTAAGTTCAAAAACAAGGATATGATCCAGGTTGCTAAACGTTGGATAGGTATTGCTATATTAGGCTTTGGATTCATACTCGCAACTGACGGCATGCAATTTCGTTTTAGCACCGAATATGATGCAACGATTGAACATAACCCTAAGAGAAAACAGTGCCACACCAAAGGGAAAGACTACCTGCGCCCGGAAGAATCGTGTCATTACTTCAACGACAATGTCACCTGGGCTACTTTTGGAGATAGTCACACCGTAGAACTTGCTTATGCCTTAGCAAAGAAGCTCGAGCCTCATAAGCAAGGCAACCGTCACTTGTCGTTTAGTGGCTGCCAACCCGCGCTGAACTATAATGTCAAACGAGGTGGCTGCCATAATTGGACAAATGAAACACTAGCTTACTTAGAACAAGAACAAAGCATTAAGAATGTAATCGTAGGCTACCGATATACAGGTTTTTTATCTAAACCAGATATCAATAATTGGCTGAGAGAACCTTTCCGAAAAGAAACGCACGAAGAAGTTTGGGAAATGTACTGGCAAAGCCTAGATGAGATTATCAGTCGCTTATTAAAAGCAGGTAAAATGGTCTACGTAGTCTATCCGATACCAGAATTACCAGATCATATCGCGACGATACTGACCCCGAACTACCTCTTTGTTGATGATTATACCTATGACAAGGATAAAACCACGACAGTGGATGCATACATGAAGCGTCATGCGTTTATCCTTGAGAAACTAGATAGCTTGCCATTTGGTGATAACCTGAAAGCAATTAAGCCTCTCGAAGCAATATGCTCTGAAGAATACTGTCCGACAGTAAGGGATGGCCAAGCACTATATTTCGATGACGATCACTTAAGCTTAACAGGTGCCGGAATTGTACTGGATCATGCACAACTCAAAATTGACTAGCCAATAGGGATTATCCAAAATCCCACTTGGCATGTTTGGCTGAAAACTCAACCATATGATCAATAAACGCACGCAGTTTGGTGGTAAACTGCTTATTGCTTGGGAACAAGATGCTTAAAGGTAAGTCAAAGTTATACTCTGGGAGCACTTCAACCAGCTCACCCTTTTCCAGCGCATTGGCGATATGAACACGAGGTAAACGGGTGATTCCCAAACCATCGACGGCAGCCTGACGAGACATAAACATATCATTGGTGGCAAGACGTGTTTCCACCAAATCAACCAGTATATCCGGCTCAGGGTTAAGCCATTCAGGGATTTCCAGCTGAACTAATTTATGGCCACCTAAGTCATCAATACTGTCAGGGTAACCGTACTTCTTAATGTAGGCAGGACTACAACAGTAAACAACGACAGCCGAGCCCAAACCACGCCTGACAAGACTGGAATCATCCAAATGACCAGCAATGATCGCACAATCGATCTTCTCTTCAATCAGGTCTACTTTACGCTGATTAACCAGGTTCTGAAGCTTAACCTCGGGGTACTTCTCCATAAAGCTCGCCATCAGTTCAGACATAAATGGGTCTTCATAGGCGTAAGGCGAAGTCACTCTTAATATTCCTGAAGGCTTGGCTTGTAAGTTCTGAACAGCTAACTCTGCTGTTTCAGCCTCCTGAAGCATGCGACTGCAGTGTTCATAATACACTGCGCCGATATCAGTCAGCTTTTGCTGCCGGGTGGTACGATACAGTAACTGTACATTTAAGCGTGTTTCCAGATCAGAAATTCTTCGACTAATAGTAGAAACAGGAATACCACTTTTCTTCGCAGCACTGGAGAAGTTGCCACTATCGACAACCGCTACAAACACAGCCATTTCATCAAGAGAGTAATTCATAGCCTAAGCAACCTTCTCAAATATGGTAAAGTTATTCTATTTTTTTTGTTATTGCCCTTCAATCTGAGCAGATATAGACTAACTCAAAACTTGCTTAGCGGGTAGCACTAAATACAGGCCTTTTGGTACTACCCCTCTTTTCTCTCTTTTCGTTTTACTCAGTTGAGTGACCCGTTTAACTTTCTGATATAATCGACTTGCATTAAACAGGTAGCATAAATAACATCTACTTACTTAACCAATCGATTAAAGGCAAACATAGGTTCCCTTCTTAGAAGTACCTTATTACTAGGCCTTACCTTGTTAAACACTTTAGAATACTTTCCCGGGCTGGTAACACGTAATGACAAGCCATATATTTCTGATTGACACTGAACTTCAATGCTTTGCGTCACTAAAAATTATTGAAACAGAAAAAATCCATCGCCCCATATTCTTTAGTTTTAACAAGAAAGCTTCCCACTACCTCAAGCAACGTAAAAGTAAAGTAATTCCTCTGGAAACTAAATCAAGAGGTATCTTCCGAAGAGCCCGTGCTCTTCATAAAAACATTAGTAAAATCAAAAAGCACTTAAACGATAAGAATATTTTTTACATTAACCGGCTCGATCTAATTTATACGAACGTCATCATTGGAACGCTCAATAAAAGTCATAACATAGAAGTTCGAATCGTGCCTGAAGGTACGATAAACTATTCACCTGAAGACGCATCCGTAAAGTGGGAATATAGAGCGAAGAAAAAATGGCCATCGCGCATAAGCTATGGAGTCACTGGACTACGCATATATCCTATAGAAGGGGAACGAATAGGCACAGATACTCCCATCGTAAGCACTGCCTATAGTTTTTCTGGGCTAGAAAGCCCTTACCCTAAGTCGAAAGTGAAATACATTTCCTTGCCTGACAAAACTTCTGAATCGGATCGAATAGGGGCTAGAAAAGCATTGGTTGTAGGTCAGTGCCTTCTAAAAAATAGTAAAACGCCAAAGGAAGTTGAACACCGTATTTCGAATGAAATAGAGAATAAGTTAAGCTCATTGGGCGTGACTGAAATACATTATATTGCCCACCCAAGGGACGAATACGACTGCCTATTCAAGGAAAACTATAAAAAAATTGAACACGATTACGTTTGTTTAGAACAGTATTTGGAACAAAATGAGTATGACGTTCTGATATCATGCTGCAGCACAGTTTTACTCACTGCAAAACTGATTTTTGGTGATCGAATAGACTCTATATCTGTTGGCGCCAATATCTATCCACAGGCCCTTGATAGTATTAGTACTATATTCAGAGTAGCGAACGTTGATACGATTGATCTTGATTCAGTCGGATAAATCAAGCTGTGCAAAACGTTCACTTAATAACGACACACCAGACCCTTTTAGAACATCCATGACCCTCCGACACAAAGAACATTATCTAAATCCAAGTAATCTTTCGCAGTGGACTCATTCACCCCACCTGTCGGCATGAAGTACATATTACGATAAGGCCCCGAAATTGCCTGAATATATTCAACACCGCCTAAGAGCTTTGCTGGAAATAACTTTACCAAACAGAGACCCAAGGCAATAGCTCTCTCAATCTCCGTGGGTGTTGCGACCCCAGGAATAAAGTCAAAGTTTCGCTCTTTAGATTTCGAAATTATTAGTTCATTCAACCCTGGAGAAACCCCAAAATCGGCTCCCGCACAAATCGACTCATCTAGCTGCTCAACATTCAATATAGTACCTGCCCCGACCTTCAAACTTGGAAAGTCGCGCTTTATGCTACGAATAGCATCGAGAGCTACGTCTGTGCGTAAAGTTACTTCAAAGACATCAAACCCATCAGCAACTAATGCCCGAATTTTATTTTGCAAACCTTCAAGATTCTTAACAACGAGCACACAGACGACTTTATTTTTTAGATATTCCATCTTTATCCACCAATTATCTCCATTGCAGCATTAAGAACCTCGTTTTTATTATCCTCATAAACCTCAGGAAAAACATAACCCCACTTAGCTTGGATGGTAGATAGCTTTTCAACCCAATTACACTTTTCGAGATGAGAATATGAGTCATCAATAAAAAGAGCCCTCTTGATATTCATTCGTTTTATATAGTCATCCATGAACAAAGACTTGCAGCCAAATTGGTCATATGACCTCGAATCAAAAATTTCGACATCACGCAACACACCGTACTTTTCAAGAAGCGCACTGACAGTTTCTGCATCCTTCGTCGTTACAACAACAACATTCGAATTGTTATTTATTAAGTCTATGAAGCCATTAGCACCTTCATAAAAGTGATTTAAATCAAGCCATTCATCCCAGAAATGATTTCTAACAACTTGTCGCGTAGCAAAAAATCTATCCTGGAAAACCCTAGCTTCGTCTCCTGCTTCATTTGGCAACATATCTAGAAATTGGACGTCCTTCTCTTCGTCCAAACACTTTAATAGATAATAGTAATTCCACGCGGGACCAATATGACAACGCTGTTCGAGAAACCTCCTGCAATGCTCACTATTCAAGTCTACGTCAGAAAGTTTCTGAGATTTTTTAGTCGCAAGCATAGCCATAGCATATGCTTCTTTAGCCGAATCTACGATTACACCATCAAAGTCCAGAAATATAACACTCTCATTTTGAGTTTTAGACTCATTGCTCTGATAAATCCCCATTAAATCACGAGCAATTTCATAGTCTTCGTATTCATCTATATCGATGCCCGCAATCTTGGAAACACAGGACTTAAAAGGGTTCTTACCAAGAAGATACTCTTTATCAAGCATCAATGACTTAGGAGCCATATACAGCCCATTCGTTACCCTATAAATATTAGGCAGCTCCTGGCTAATGGTATGTTTCTTTGTTGCAGAATAATTGATTGGTTTTTCATCATCCCAAAAATATTCCTTGAGCAAGTTTACAGAAACCAAGCTATCGAAACTTGAAGTTTCTGGAATAACATGATCATAGTACTCACGAAACCCCTGCAAATACTCTTGAGGACTCATCAAAGGAACAACACATGTCACCCAAGCAATGTGCTCGTGCGGTATATCTTTAACGACACCAACAATGACCTCACTAAAAGTAGCTTTATGTCCGTCAGCAAGGAACTGATCGCGACGATGAACTTTTACACCCTCTTCTCGAGCAATATCCATCAGTACATCAGCCTCAGTACTAACGTATATGCTATCTTTTGACAGCACTTTCTTAAGCTGTCTTATTTTCCACGCTAACAGACTAATTTTGTCTTCACCAACCTCAAGAAGGGCCTTTTGCGAAACTCTTGAACTACCAAGTCTGACAGGTATCACTGCCGCAATATCATACTTATTAAACATTTCTCACCATTTTATAAGGTCCTATTGTCATCGAGCGACTCAGCCTCCTCTTTCTTATCACTTCGTTCATTGTAACAACAACTTAAGCCTACCAACTCCATCACCGCAACGTGACGGTATACTAAATTACAGCCCTATATAGATTATCTGATTACATCATAGAAAACGAGCCACCTAATCTTTAAGTTATACAAGATCCTTGTAAGCGTCTGGGCATTACCTATTGATCAGCCTTCCCGTTATGTGGCAATAACTCATCCAGCCGATTATTCTTATGCGACGGTAATCGGTTAAGCACATCTTTCTGATAGGCGTATGCTTCCAATCCATTCATCTTGGCGGTTTGGATTAACGACATAATTGTAATGTTTAAGGGGACGGAGGGATTATTTATTAGCCATTTTTTGGTCTCCCTCTACGCATCTGGCCAATCTTTTGCCCTGTCTTCTCGGCAACTTGGATCTTGAACCTATCGGAACCCAGCGGTTGGCAATAGTGTTCTGCTAACCGAATCCCGTGCACATCTGAGCCACTCAAGCTTTCTTTAAATAACTCACGATATTGATAGCATCTTTGCTCTATATCACTGCCTAACTCAAGATACAGTTCATGCGGAGTTGTCACAACATGCTCATCACCATAGGCATTTGAGCCATAGCTACTCCATTTGTACTCTTCCGGCCGCTCAACCATTTTCGCTGTCACCGGATTTAGTTCGATATATCGATAACATTTCAACAAATAGGCCACCCCATCAATAGGGCTTGATTTGTGCCTACCTTCCCATAACGTTCCTGTGCGCTTGTACGTCTTATTAAAGTACTGCGCATAACGGCTACCCAACACCTTCATCACTTGAGAAATACCATCTTGCTCTGAAGCTGTCATAAGTAAATGCACATGATTGGTCATCAAAACATAACTATGAAGCGCCACATTGTAACGGCTCAGTACCTCGCCTAGAACATGCAAGTAAAATTGGTAATCTTCAGGTGAGTAAAAACAGGCTTCTCGATTATTCCCGCGCTGAACAATATGAAAGGGCACGTCAGGCAAATACATCCTTTTTCTTCTCGGCATCGCAAACTCCTTTTTGCGTATGGATTAAGAATCATTGAAAGTATCAGAGTTTGGGTTTACGGAGAAGTTTGTCTGCTGGTCAATTAATAATCCCTCCGTCCCCTTTCTTTACTTTTCTCTCATTTCGTTTTACTCCGGCGGGTCAACCCGGTCCGCCGAAGAAGTATTCACCCGAAACCAACCCGCAATCGAGTAGCGATCCTTTTTAGCTGGCAGCACTTCATGCGGAAACTCTTCACTAAGAAAGACCACCAGTGTCGCGAAGCTAGGAAGCACTTTTTGCCCTTCTTGATCATCCTGATCCTTGTATACAACTAACTCACCGCCATCCTCTTGCGTCCAGTCTTTATTAAAATAGGCGACCAAAGTGAGTGTTCGATTTGACTGCCCCTTAAAGGCATCCAAGTGGCGCTGATAAAAATCACCCGCACTGTAATGCGCAAAATGACTTTCGAACGAAAACAAGCCTAAGTATAAGCGCCTGTTCATATAAGACTGCAATTGAGACGCCCATTCAAGCCAAGCCTTACCCGCCTCCGTCTCTTCTGAGATCCAAGCGATTTCATCAGAGCGAACCGTCTCGTTCCTCACAAAGTCTTGCTCACGCCCTATTCCGGCTTTCTTGAATTTCTCTGAAGCTAAGCCTTTTACTTCCTGCGCCAAAGCATCAGCCAAAGCCTGAGGGATCGCCCCTTCATTGATAGAGCAGCCGGTTTGAATCAAATCTTGCGCGATTGACTCAAACAAAACTTCATTGTCTTCTGGGCTTGATAAGTACACCGATAGTTCTCCAAAAAGTCATTGCTAAGAACACGATTTCCACAGTATAGTTCGCGTTCTTACTACGCAAAAATGCGGCCCTTAAACTTCAAATATTTAAAAGGATTTTGAATATGACGAACATTCTATTTTAATTACCCAAAAATCAATACTGACAACTGAACTTTCTGATCAACAGAAAGCTATTTAGTTCTGTCGATAAAACTCTTCACGCTTTCGTGCTTATGCGAAAGCTATAAATAAATCCTCTTTATAATCAAATTTTGAGAAACGACACTATGACTGCGTCTAAACTATTCGCACTAATCACTTTAATTTTATTTTTGTCTGCTTGTGGCTCTGACAGTAAAAATATAACACTGCCTGATTGCCCCGAGCCAGATAATAGCTCCGACACAATTTCCGAGTCAGACCTCTGTGGCAAGGCTTTTATCGACGACCTTGGCGATGATACCTATGTTATCTTCAGTTTTTTCTCTGACATGACCTTTGAATTCACCGGAAACGATGATAACGATTCACGTTTAGCGAGCGTAACGAGCGGTACATGGGCAGTGGTAAATAACGAGGTAATTGTTTACCTTGCCGATGAAACACTTACCTTTAGAGAGTCTGCGATCGAACAGGGCCAATACTGCTTCCAACTTCCTGAAGACGATGTCAGTCATATCAGGCATTGTGCAGTAGAAGCAATTCAACCTTCGTTAAGTGATCTCACTAAAGAATTCTACTATGAAGACTGCCCTTTCTGCTCTATTGAGTTCTTTGCTAACAATACGGGCGCTACCAACGGAGATGAAAATGATGGCTCGTCTTTTTCATTTTCCTGGAGTTTTCAAGGTGACGGCACAATATCCATTGTCTACGACCGTGCTTTGGGCAGTAACAAGTTCTTCTTTACTGAACAGGATAGCGAAAAAATTAGCTTCATTAGTTTAAACGATTATGCTGATGAGGCACCTTATATGGACTCCAACGTCCTCTTCATAAAATAGAACCTGTGCCTAGATTCAAGTAAGCAAGCCTGATCATTCAGGTTTGCTTACTTCTCACCCCGCTCTTTATAGACTCTGTCGCCACTCAACGATCTGCTCGGCTAACCACTGTGGTGCATCCAAAGCCAAGTCATGCCCGGCATAGTGATGACAACGATAATCTGCCCCCCATGCTTGGGCGGCATTTTCAGAGCAGTGGTAGCTAACAATCCTGTCTTGTTTAGCCGCAATAAACAGCATATGTTCGACGGGCTTTTGTGATTCGCATTGAAAGCGACTGGCCGCCAGAATTTGCTTGATTGCCGCTCTCCGGCTAGGTGGCTGCTTACGTCTGAAGTCTAACCACTCATCTAGCAAACACTCATCACTATCTCTCATGTTACTCGACAATCGCAAAATTTCACGCTCACTGTAGCGCATAACGGGGTTAAACCAGGCCTTTAGGAAGCCTGCATAGGCCTTAGGTTGAAGTCTCTGATAAAAGCGAGCATAGGGTCTAAAGCTTGAATTTATCAGTATCAGGCTAGCGACTTTTTCAGGGTGCATTTGAGCCAAGGCAAGCGCCACCATTCCGCCCATGGAAATACCTACAAGATTGATCTTACCGTCAACAAGCTTGGCTGAGTCAAAAATCCTCGGCGCAAGACTCTCAGCAATTTCTTCTATCGTCCCCGGGCTAGATTCATGATGTCGCTCACCAAAACCTGGCAAGTCCTCAAACAATACCTCTGCGCCTGACAGTGTTTTTAAGTGCTCAGGAAACTCACCCCAATGCAATTTCTGGCGAGACAAACCCCTTATTAGCATCCACTTTTCCATTAGCGATACCAAAACTGCTTAGCTGCTTGAAAGGTCTGTACCTGCTGCTTTTTCTTGGGCATCCAGCTCTTATAGCCAATGGCTGCCGAGCAAAGAAAATCGAATAGCATAATATGCCGCCGTAAAACGCGTTGCAGGCGATGCGGCACCATCGGGTTGAATAAACCAGACCTAGAGAATAGTTGAGTCGGACGCTTCTTAATCCAATTCCATGAGCCCATCTCAAGCGTCAAAGGAATCATCATACTCTCATGTGAATTCTTATGTCGCTTGTAGATGTAATCCCACAGATCTCCATGCGTGATATAACTCAATGACTGAGGCTCAAAGATATAATGATGGTGAGAGTAAGTTCGATCTAGCAATAATTTCAGCGCATAAATCTTGTCGAGTACCGCAATAGGCCGTTTGCGATAAGCATAGGGAAACCACAAGTAATCGTGGAAGCCAAAGCCCGAATGACAGTCTAGCGTTAAGGTAAAGGGCGATTGATCAGAATAACGCTCGACCACCTCTACCAGCTTCTGGTTCTCAAGCTCCATTTGCTCCTCGACCTTGCCACAATACCAAGGCAGGTGTGGCGATATTCTTTGTCCGCCACCAAATAACAGGGCCTCGCTCTCTGCTTCCATCGGAGAGTTACGCATTAAATCCACACCATTGGGATTAGCACGTGTATTGAGATACATCCCGCCAGGATTAACTATCGGCAAAAACACTAAGTTCATTGCTTCTAATTGTTTGGCGACCACCACATCCCAAGACATTCGCGACAGCAGCATCTCTAGGTACGACAGCAAAACTTGTGTACCGATACGCTCGATCCCATGAACACCCGCCGAAATAATAACGGTCGGCAGCCCCGGGCGATAAGGTGTCATTTCAATGCTATACAGTGGCAGCTGATGACCGGCTAAATCAATATTCGCTTCGGTATTAACAACCAGAGGGTGCTTAGTGTGGGAAATAATCTGCTCTAACTGCCAAAGCTCAGGCAGCCGTTTTTTTATTTTATTTTTATTCATCAATATATCCGTATAAGCCGTACTCTCTCAAGATTGTCTATCTCGTGTAAGCATGGTGGTCTTCAAAAAAGAATGAAAAGCCTTTGACGATACGCCAGACATCAAATACCTGCCTTAAGCTAAAGCATGTATCACCATGGCTAATAAAAGGAGTGACCACTAAATCAACGTCTTTTTTCATCTCGCGTAGTTTGCGGTATAAGAGCTCTGACTGCCCGCAGGGAATGACATTGTCTGCCGCGCCATGCAGCAGAAAAACCTTGGCACTCAAATCATCTAAGCGAGAGACAATATCCAGAGCCTCTAATTCTTCTGATAGAGGCGTTTTCGCTTTCGAAAAAAGTAGTTCCCGGTACTGTGAGTCGCTCAAAACACGATGCACCAGACTCGCTTCACTCTGGCTTAATTGGTCGATGCATTGCCCTAAAGTAATATTACTACCCGGCTCCGGCTTGTTTTCTATATCAAGCAGGGTCGTTTCATTAATATTGTCCTGAATCGCTGCATCCAAGGCTTGTTGTAAAGCCAGGCAATTCTCATTGACCTTCGCCTCCATCACCATTGGGATAATTTTCTTCAGTACAATATAACGCCCATAGGGGTCTGCATCGGTATCGGTCAGCAAGTAGTTCATCACCGAATCAACTTCCGTAAATGCACCAATGGCACACACCGAGATGATTCGGTCTTTAACACGTTCATCCGCTGCAGCAGCCAAACATATGGCACCGGAAAAAGACGGCGCAAGAACACTCAGCCTACCCGAAGAACATAAGTGCGACTGATCCACCAACGCACTTAATATATCTGCAACCAAGTCGATCTGCCGAGGATCAATCTTCAAAGTTTTGATTGACTGAACATCAGGAGAAACCACTCTAAAGCCGACATGACATAGCGACTGACAAAGTGTAACGATACGAGAATCGTCTTTTCCAAAAGGAGACATGCCGTGAAAGAACGCAATGCATCCCTTCGGTTTTATATGCGGTTCATAGACATCAACACTGACGCAGCTGCTATCAATATCACTCCCCTCAAGATAAAGCAGTTCGCTACGGGCAGACTTCTCGCCCGACGCCTGCTCACCATGCAATGTCCACATCACATTCAATGCTTGCCAGGCCGCACGCATTATTTATCTTCCTGTTGTTCAATAACTTCAGGGATATAGCGCTTACGCTTCTTTTCCTTGATCTTACTGACATCGACCATCACTAAACCGTCGATACAATCACCAAAGTCAGGGTCAACACCAAAGCCCAAGAACTTTAGGCCACCCGGTTCACATAGGTCGCTATACTGCTTGTACAAAGTCGGCACGCTACAGCCCATATTCGACAAGATGTTCTTAAGAATCATAAAGTCTTCTTTATAATCCGTACCTGAAAAATTCTGGCTCAAGGCATCAAGCAGATCGTTTGAGAGCAAATAGGGGTGCTTCGATACAGCCTTAGGCCGAGATTCCGTCTCGTCAAAGCTGCCAAAATAAAGAGTGAAGAAGTAAACTAATAAATCTTTTGCTGCTTTAGGCAGGTCGTTCGAGATACTGACCGGACCATATAAGTATTTCACATCAGGGTTCTTGCTTAAGTAAGAACCGATGCCATACCAAAGGTAATCCAAACTTCGTTTGCCCCAATACTTAGGCTGAACAAAACTTCGCCCAAGTTCCGCCCCTTGCTTTAGTAGAGGAAGCATTGACTCGTCATAATCAAAAAGGCTGGCGCTGTATAAGCCCTGAATACCCTGCTGTTCGATAATGTCTTTGGCATTGCCCAGGCGATAGGCACCGACAATCTCCAACTCATTTTCATCCCATAAGACCAATTGACTATAGGACGAGTCATAGTGGTCAATATCACGCCGCTCACCTGTTCCCTCGCCCACTGCGCGAAAGGCAATTTCCCTTAAGCGGCCAATCTCTCTCAATACCGCGCAGCTTCCTTCGTTCTTATAGAGAAAGATCTGTTTATTATCACTGGTCTCACCCAATCGGTTTTGAGAAGCAATAAGCTGCTTAAGTATTTGACGTGATTCAGGGTGAGCAACCGGTGACTGGGTTTGCCATATCCCCTTTTTACCCTTACCCACTTTATAGAGGTGTTTTTTGAACAGTTTGACCTGAGTCTTAACTGGCAAACCACTCTTGGCATAGGTCTCATGAATGACAAGCTTACCGACACGGATCGCAACCGTCTTGCGTGTTTGCTTATACATTTCAGGCACAAGCATCATGGTAGAAAGCGGCTTATAGATCGCAGACACACCGTAAAACAGAGCAGAGTTTGCTGCATCAATATACAAAGGCAACACCGGCGCATTCATTTCTAAAGCTATATCAAGAAAGTCACGACGCCACTTGGTATCCGTCACCCCACTCGGGCGAATACGGGATAATTCTTCACTGGGGAAAAAGATCAGCACACCTTCTCGCTCCAGGTGTTCTTTCAAAGCGACATTACGTGTTTTAGCCGTATTCTCGGAGTAAGGCTGACAAGCCAAAGTAATCGGCGCAAGCGCATCTAACTCATGAACGCCTTCATCGACCACAACACGCACGTCTGACCTTACATCACTTACCAACTTGAATACCGCCGCTGCATCCAGAGTACCTAAAGGATGATTGGCGATAATCACCAAGCGGCCTTCAGTCGGAATTCGTTCTTTCTCATTCCAAGGCGTCTGAAAGGAAAACTCAAAGTGCTGAAGAATCTGCTCGACAAACTCAACACCTTTAAGGTGAGGATGATCTCGCAGGAAAGAGTCTAAGGTTTTTCGTGAACGAGATAGTGAGCTAAGCGGTGCTCGTAATATCTCGGGAATCCCACCGTTTTTATCGGCAAGGCCATCATTGCTAGACATGCGCTCGACAGCAGGTTGAAGTGTACCGTTTGTTTTCTCACTATCTACTGCCTTGTTAACCAACAAGCTCTGAAAACCCATACCTAGACTCCTGTGTTTTTAGGCAGGATAGTAATTCAGTGTGAAGCAAATGTGACGCTTTGGTGTCAGTTTGATGTCAATGGGATCACCACGGAACACAGTTGATAAACTTGACCCTAACCCGGTAGCCCTTTAAATTGCTTGCCTACTCATACGAATTCGCCACGAACAAGAGAGCCAAAATGAAATATATCGACACCCCAAACTTCGGCGCACCTGATGTCATGCAAGTTGCTGAAGGCGAACGCCCTGGCATTCAAGAAAATGAAGTACTGGTGAAGGTAGCAGCAGCCGGCGTTAATCGCCCTGACGTGATTCAGCGACAAGGCAACTACCCGGCCCCAAAAGATGCGTCACCCATATTGGGTTTGGAAGTAGCCGGTGAAGTGGTCGAAGTCGGTTCTGCCGTTACTACCTTAAAACAAGGCGATAAGATTTGTGCACTCACCAACGGTGGTGGCTATGCCGAGTATGTAAATGTACCAGAAAGCCAATGTCTACCCGTTCCTGAAGGCTACTCAATGGTGGAAGCAGCAGCCTTGCCAGAAACCTTCTTTACAGTGTGGTCAAACGTGTTTGATCGCGGTCAGCTGAAAGCGGGCGAGACCTTTCTTATTCATGGCGGTACCAGCGGCATCGGTACCACGGCGATTCAACTAGCCAAAGCGATGGGCGCAAAAGTCTATGCCACCGCAGGCAGCGATGAGAAAGCAAAAGCCTGTGAAGCGCTGGGTGCAGAGCTTGCAGTGAACTACAACGAACAAGACTACCTGCCCACTATCAAAGACCACAATGACGGCAAAGGCATCGACGTAATTCTTGATATGGTTGGCGGTGAGTATATTCAGAAGAACCTCTTCCTCGCCGCGATTGAAGGCCGTATTATCAATATTGCTTATCTTCAAGGCCCGATCAACAAGGTAAACTTCTTGCCCGTGATGCTAAAGCGTTTAACGCTGACCGGCTCGACGCTACGTCCTCAATCTTTGGACGCTAAGGCCGCAATTGCGCAACAGCTAAAAGAAAAAGTCTGGCCGCTGCTAGAGAACAAAACCATTAAGCCTGTGATCGCCAAAACCTTCGCACTCGAAGATGTTGTTGAGGCGCATACTCTAATGGAAAGCAATGCCCATATCGGCAAAATTATTTTAGACCTTTCACACTAAGCACTCATTCCACAAAGAGAACAGCGAAACATGCAAGCGCCTATCAAGCCCGAGACAATCAATGATCTGGACCTGTCGAAAGACTTCAATATAGGCCTTGCGTGCACGCGCCCTCAAATTCCCAACTTTGATATGCAGTCTACCGCGCTCATCGTTGACCATGGCGATGAGAGTAACGAATTACATCAAGCTTATTCTTATCAGCAACTCGATAAGGCATCCAACCAATGTGCTGCACGGTTAAGTGAATTGGGCTTGATAAAGGGTGACAGGGTCATGCTTTGGCTACCGAATGTTATCGAGTTCCCGATTGCCTTTTATGGCACAGTTAAGCTTGGCGGTATTGCGGTGCCCAGCTCTATTCTGCTTAGCGGCGACGAGATTGATTACCTGGCGAAGGACTCTGGTGCCAAAGTGCTGATCACCACCGCTGCGCTGGCCGAGAAGCTACACCTGGATACACTAGAAGAGTCAGAGTTGGCTCATGTTTTGATTATCGACGAACTCGCCGAGACCGCCAGCACAAGTAGCAAGATTAAGTTTCAAAGCTTTGCAAACTTACTAGCAAGTTCATCCGATGACGAAATCGCAGTCAATACCTGCTATAACGACCCGGCCTACTTAGTCTACACCTCTGGCACCACGGGTTATCCAAAAGGCGTATTGCATGCTCACAGGGCTTTGCTGGGTCGCTTACCCGCGGCCTACCATTGGTTTGATTACCAAAGCGATAAAACTGACCGCATTCTGCATTCGGGTAAGTTCAACTGGACCTACGTACTCGGCACCGCCATGATGGACCCGATGCTGCTAGGCAAAACCGTCGTTGTTTATAACGGCGATGCCACGGCAGAAACCTGGCCGAAGCTGATCGCCAAGCACCAATGCACAATCTTTATCGGTGTACCAACCATTTATCGCCAGATCATTCAGAAAACTGAATTTTCAGCTAAAGATGTACCGACACTTCGCCACTGTATGTGTGCAGGCGAGCATCTTTCAGATGAAATGCTTGGGTTATGGCAAGACCGCTTTAATCAGGATATTTACGAAGCTATCGGCATGTCTGAATGTTCTTATTATTTATCGCATCACCCTGCTCGCCCCATTCGCCCGGGCTCTGCGGGTTGCCCTCAGACCGGGCATAAAATACATCTACTCGATGAGAACTTAGAGCCAGTCAAAGACGGTGAAGAAGGCATGCTTTGTATCGACGAGCAAGACTTAGGACTGTTCATTGAATACTGGCAACTGCCGGACACCACACAAGCCACACGCAAAGGCGGCTATTTTCTCACCGGCGACTACGCCAAACGAGACGAAGAAGGCTATGTTTGGTTCCTCGGTCGACGTGACGACATCATCAACAGCTTTGGCTTTCGTATTTCACCCCACGAGATTGAACGGGTATTGAAAACCCACCCCGACGTCGCTGATTGTGTCGCTCTCGAAGAAGAGATCGGGCCAGATAAGAACTTGGTCGTGGCGAGCGTCATTCGCCATGAAAGTAGCACGCTAGATGAAACAAGCCTATTAGCCTTTGCAAACGAACATTTGGCTCAATATAAAGTACCTAAAAAGATTTACTTCACCCAACTGTTCCCCCGAACGGCCAACGGCAAAGTGCTTCGCAAGCAAATGAAGGCAGATTTAAAGAACTAAATACGCCTTAATAAAGTAAGCAAACCTCTAAGCAACAGGTAGTGTGTGTCTTCACTGGCTATTGTCACAAGTACTTGAAATTGCTTAGCGCGTTGCGCTTATTCGATTAGGACGAGCAACTATAGTGCGAGACACCGCCAGCCCCGAAAAAGACCTCGGGCTTCAAACGGTAGAATTTATTTTTCACCTCTAATGTCTGCTCATCGTATGGTTTGCTCAACACGTCTTGTAATTCCTTTACGAGCGTATAGTCACCTTTCATCGCCTGTTGATACGCTGGCACGACCAACCATTCACGCCAGGTGTATTTTGGGTTGACGCGCTTCATCTGTAACGACAGAGCTTCGGCGCCCTCCTCAATGTTTATCAGCCCTCTCCAGGTCTGTAACCACTGCGACCATGCTTCTTCCTTTTCATCACTCAGGTCTTTATAGAAGCTTTTCTTAAGCGTCGAGACATCTTCAGGAAGCTCTGACAGCTCGCGGAAGAAGAGGGTGTAGTCAACAGAGGTTTGAACCATTAGCTTTAAAAGCTGATTGAATAGCGTTCCATCAAACTTATTAAGCCCCAGCTTAGACGCCCACATTGATTCCATTTTCTCTTGAATCACAGCAGTGAAGCCTGAGCGTATCTCATTAAGCTTTTCTAATACATCGGGCTTCGATGCAACAAGGGGTCGCAATGCCGAGCAGAAACTCTCAAAATTTGCCTCGGCAGCAGCATGTTGATTGAAAAACGAAAAGTGATGCCCGCCACCACTCCAAGGCTGATAAAACGGTTCAAACACTTCGCAGAACCCGAATGGACCATAGTCAAGGGTATACCCCCCCGCTGCGCAGTTGTCACTATTGAAGTTGCCTTGGCAATAACCTACGCGAAGCCAGTTTGCGACAAGCGCGCTTAAACGCTCACGAAACTCGCTAGCCAACCGCAGTAATTTATCTTCGAACGATAGGTCTTCATTGATCTCACTTTTGTATTCACGATCAATCAAATGCAAAACGATCATCTTTAACTCTTCGAGAGCTTTTGGATGAGCCTTGCTACGCGCTCGACGAGCAAACAGTTCAAGCTGCCCGACCCGTAAGAAAGACGGTGCGACACGTGTTGAAATTGCAACCGGGTTCGATACCATAATATCCGGATCTTGGGAGTAAGAACCTTCAGAATACCATGGGCGATCAACGGTCTCTGAGCCAGATACATAAAGGCATAAGGACCTAGATGTTGGCACCCCTAGTTGGTGCATATGCTCCTGAACCAGAAATTCTCTAATACTCGAGCGCAGCACTGCTCGCCCATCCGCACCACGACAATATGGCGTTCGCCCACCACCCTTTAGCTGCATCTCCCAACGCTGACCATTGATGACAGCCTCAAGGACAGATACTGCACGGCCATCCCCGTAACCGTTGCCTGTGCGGAACGGACACTGTTGAATGTACTCCGTGCCATAAATCGACAGCGCATAGCCAGTTGCCCAAGCTGTTTGTCTCATAGGTTCTGGCACATGCGACATATCACCAGAGAACAAACGACGGAAGCCTTCCGTTTCCACCAAATTGTCGTCAAAACCCAGTTCGCTGAAAAACTTCCTGCTGTGAGCGACATAGTCAGGCTCAGGAATAGGCGTCGGCTTTACAGGGACATAATGTCCCGAAAAAACTTGTCGAGGCGCGTAATCATCCCCACTGGCCGTCGCCTGAGGGTCGCACCGAAGGTTATTCATTAGTGAATAGTCGGCTAATTTAGCCAGTTCATCGAGATTCGTTATGGGAGTAGATATATCATTAAGCTGCTTGTTAGCCATATTAATTGATGAACCTTTTCTAATTACTCTAAATCTGAGGAGATACCTTGTCTCAAACTATCACATTATCGACCTAAACCGAAAACACTTGGCACTCTGTGTAAGCTAATTGCTTGGTGTCCTCTACAGGTAAACCGCAAGCCTTTACCTTTCCTTACAGCAAACAAATTGGTTCAAAAACGAGATCCTTGATACAATCTGCGACCGATTTGGTGGGCTAAGGTCACTATCCTTGGCTTCGTTTGTATTTCCGGCACCTCACGAGGGTGCACTCTTTGTGGCTCGGCCACGAGTAAAACGTAAGAGGCTAATATGTCTAAGCAAGATTCTGTTGTAATTGTAAGCGGTGTTCGTACACCAATGGGTGGTCTTCAAGGTAGCCTGTCTACTGTTCCTGCGCCTGAGCTAGGCAGCATCGTTATCAAAGAAGCGGTCGAGCGTGCGGGCCTTAAGCCTGAAGACGTACAAGAAGTGATCATGGGTAACGTATTGCCAGCCGGTCTTAAGCAAGGCCCAGCTCGCCAGGCAATGCGTCAAGCAGGCCTACCTGATGCAACGGGTGCTACCACAATCAACAAGCTTTGTGGTTCAGGTATGAAAGCGGCGATGATGGCACACGATGCGATCAAGGCAGGCACTAACGATGTAATGATTGCTGGCGGCATGGAGTCTATGTCTAACGCTCCTTATATTTTGCCAACGGCTCGTAAGGGCTTCCGCATGGGTCACGGTGACCAAGCAATGGATCACATGTTCCTAGATGGTTTGGAAGATGCTGAAACAGGTCGTCTAATGGGTTCTTTCGCACAAGAAGTTGCAGACAAGAAAGGTTATACACGTGAGCAGATGGATGACTATGCGATCCAATCACTTACTCGTGCAAAAACTGCAACGGAAGAAGGTTTGCTAAAAGCTGAAATCGTTCCAGTAACCGTTAAGTCTCGCCGTGGCGATACTGTGGTTGAGCACGATGAGCAGCCATTCAACGCTAACATCGAGAAAATCCCTAGTCTTCGCGCAGCTTTTGCTAAAGATGGTACCATCACTGCAGCGAATGCTTCATCAATCTCAGATGGCGCATCAGCACTTGTTCTAATGCGTGAAAGCGAAGCTGAAGCACGTGGCCTTAAGCCTGTTGCTCGTATCGTTGGTCATGCTACGCAATCCCAACACCCAAGTGAATTTACAATCGCTCCTGTTGGCGCAATTGAAAACTTGTTTGCTAAGACAGGCTGGACTAAAGAAGATGTTGATTTGTATGAAATCAACGAAGCCTTCGCAATGGTTGCAATGATGCCTATCATTGACCTAGGTCTTGACCCAGAAACGGTGAACATCTTCGGTGGTGCATGTGCACAAGGCCACCCTGTTGGTTCAACAGGTTCACGTTTGTTGGTTACCTTGATCAACGCATTGAAAGTGAAAGACAAGTCTAAAGGTGTTGCTGCACTATGTATTGGTGGTGGTGAAGCAACCGCTATGGCGATTGAGTTGATCTAAGCTCAGCGTTCATACTAAGAACAGCGCTACAGCAGTACTAAAAAAGGGTCGCAAATATGCGGCCCTTTTTATTATTAATGGAATCAAAACTTTGAAGCTCGGTAAACGCCTAAAAAAACTCAATGAGATGTGCCTAAATAACTACGAGCACATCTGGGATTGCTGCTGCGACCACGGTTTATTGGGAATCAACCTGCTTGATCGGCAAGCCGCACCCACAATTCACTTTGTTGATATTGTTCCAGAGCTCATTGAAGCCTTGAACCTGAAGTTAGTTGAGCTCTTTCCGGCGACTCCTAACAACCAAACATCTTGGAAGACCTATTGCAGCGATGCCTCCCAGTTACCTTTAGACAAACATCAAGGCAAACATTTGGTCATTATTGCTGGTATAGGTGGTGACGAAACGATGAGCCTGATCAACCAGCTTCATCAGAAGTTTCAAAACCTTGATATCGATTATCTGCTCTGCCCTGTTTATCACCAATATGCACTTAGGCAGCACCTCATTAAGCTCGATTTTTCTCTGCTTGACGAACAACTGGTGAAAGAACGAAAGCAGTTTTATGAAATACTGCATGTTTCTTCGTGTAGTGGTTTAAAGAAGGAAATATCTCCGGCGGGTAGAAAAATTTGGCAGGGTGAAACGGAAGTTCAAGCTGAGATTGCCCATGAGTATCTGGCGCGCGTTCTATCTCACTACAAAAAATCCCGAATTAATCACGGAGATAAAGTCGATGAGGTCATACGCGCCTATGAGCTTTGCGCTGAACATATACAAGCATAAAGAAGTTGTGGGCAGAAGGTTCCACCCCTCACTTACTCAACCCAACAAGAAACATTGTACTGATTCACCAGCGAGCCGAGGAAAGCACTGCCTACAAAACGATTGCTGTTTTCAATCGAGTCTGACCCCATTGAAACGCTTTTACCTAAAGCTCTTAAGGTAAACCTCTGACATCTTCCAATCTTCATCAGGGTCGATTGTATAGCTGAAGGGGCGTGGCGTGGTATCCGCTTCGATAATACTCTTTATTAATTCGTCAGCTTGAACCGGGTTGTAGACTCTAAAAAGTAACTCTCGCGTCTTATTCCAGGTAATTCTCGCTAAAGGCACAGCATTCCCGCCGGCTCGAAGGTCAACGTCCAATTGCTGGCAAAAAGGCTCAATTTCTTTTGCTTCCTCTGGAAGTGTCAAGCCTTGTTCATCTTCGGTGTCTAATTTAAGAATCAGTGATAACTGCCAAGCATAGAGTTTACGCGGCTCGTCCTCAAAAGTGGCCAGTGTCGTGTTCACCGCAGCATAGACTTTTGCACCCATATCTTCACGGTGGATGACTTGGTAACTCGGCTC
>NZ_LWGG01000799.1:0-6139 GCF_001635365.1 Oleiphilus sp. HI0128
GAAGGGAACTTTTCGTATTGGTCAGACTACAGGCATTCTTGCTAAAACAGGTGCTCAATGGTTAATCGGTAAACGGCCACCCAATCCCAAGTTATTAAGATCTATTTTTGAAGACTTAGGTGCTACCTATATTAAGTTAGGGCAGTTTATCGCAAGTTCGCCTACTTTCTTTCCTCAAGATTACGTTGAAGAATTTCAAAACTGCTTAGATCGTACCCAGCCTTTTTCTTTTTCTGTGGCTCGAAAGATTATTGAAAATGAATTAGGTAAGCCTTTGAGTGCAGTTTATTCTTATGTTGACCCGGTTCCTTTAGCATCCGCTTCTATTGCTCAGGTTCATGCTGCCAAGCTTGTATCGGGTGAAGATGTAGTGATCAAAATTCAAAAGCCAGGTGTTGAGAATGTATTGCTTACAGACCTTAACTTTCTCTATGTCTCAGCGAGAATTATTGAATATCTGGCACCAAAGCTATCATGGACATCTATGTCTGGTGTCGTTGAAGAAATTCAGCGCACAATGATGGAAGAGTGTGATTTTATAAAAGAAGCAAATAACCTAGATGAGTTTAGCGAGTTTTTGCATAGTGCTGGCCACGAGGATGTTTGCGTTCCTAAAGTTTATCGAAGCGCTAGCTCGAGACGAGTTCTGACAATGGAACGTTTTTATGGTGTATCGCTAACTGATTTGGATACAATTCGTAAATACTGCTCCGATCCCGAAAAGACATTGATCACAGCAATGAATACCTGGTTCTCTAGTTTGACGCAGTGTGCCTTTTTCCACGCTGATGTTCATGCAGGTAACTTAATGGTTCTCGAAGATGGTCGTATCGGCTTTATCGACTTTGGTATTGTAGGTCGTATTAACCCTGGCACCTGGGAAGCTGTTTCAGACTTTATATCAGCGATTATGATTGGAAACTTTGAGGGTATGGCTGATGCGATGATTCGCATTGGTGTCACAGATAAAGATGTCATTGTTGATGACTTAGCAAACGATTTACGTCGAGTGTTTAATAAACTAGATGTGATGGTCCCCGATACAGCGATGTTCGAAACGCAGGGTGAAGATGATATTAATAATGTGCTAATGGATATGGTTAAGGTTGGTGAGCAGAATGGTATCCACTTCCCTAGAGAATTTGCTTTGTTATTAAAGCAATTTTTGTATTTCGATCGCTATGTTCATATATTAGCGCCTGAGCTAGATATGTTTGTTGATGATCGACTGAATATGCTTCATTAGAATATGGCACATCATTTATGGTTCTATGTCCTTTTTCGTAGAGCCTTTAGTTAATTTATGTCCTTATCGTCAATATCAATAAAGAGCGTTCGAAACCTCCACGATCTGAGTGTTTCTTTTAGTAAGTCTTTAAATTTTATCTGGGGCGAAAATGCATCGGGTAAAACCAGCTTACTTGAGTCAATTTATTTACTCTCTACAGGGCGCTCTTTCCGTACCCGCCATATCGATAATATTATAAATAGTGACGCCAAGAGTAGAGAGCTGATTGTCTTCGGCAAAGTTAATACCTCAAAGCAAAATGAAGAAGCTACGCCCATTGGTGTCAGAAAGTCGACCCTCCAGGGTTCCGAGATTAAAATTTCCGGCCAATCAATAAAGAGTGCAGCAATTCTAGCGAAACTAACACCGGTTCTGATGGTTGAACCTCAAAGTTTCGATTTACTTACTGGTCCTCCAAAAGTTAGACGGCAGTTTATAGATTGGGGAGTGTTCCACGTGGAACATGAATTCTCTTTTTTGTGGAACGATTATATTAATTGTCTAAAACAGCGGAATAGTCTACTCCGAACTGCTAAAATAGACCTACTTCAACTAAAAGTATGGGATAAGCGTATATCGCTCTTAGGAGAGCAAATAACGCAGCATAGAATCGAATTTATGGATAGGTTTCGAGTTACCTTCGAAACTGTATTGGCCGGACTGGGTTTAAACGAACAAAGTGAGATAGGATTAAAATACTTTCAAGGCTGGGATAAGAGTAAAAGCCTGGCAGAAATGTTAGACCAAAATCGTTCGAAAGATATAGAAAAAAAGTATACCCAGTATGGACCACATCGGGCTGATCTTAAGCTTAGAATAAGTGGTAAGAATGTGAGTGAATTTTTATCTCGTGGGCAACAGAAGTTATTGATAATTGCCTTATATATCGCTCATGTAAAATGCCTAAAAGAATTAAACGATTCGCAGACTCTCGTCTTGATAGACGATATTGCCGCGGAGCTAGATAGTAAGAATATCGATATAATTCTCTCTAATTTGTTAGAGTTGGACGCACAAGTAATGTGTACAGTTTTAGATCGAGAGATACCCCGAGATTATTTAGATAAGCATCGGTCAGATTGTAAAATGTTCCACGTGGAACATGGCCGTATTCATGAATATGATTATCAAGAAAAACAAATATAGTACCTGAAATATTAGGAGCAAAAGCTGAATGAGTGAAACTGAAAATAACTATGATTCTTCAAGTATTAAGGTACTAAAAGGCTTAGACGCGGTAAGAAAAAGACCAGGAATGTATATTGGTGATACCGATGATGGTACCGGTCTTCATCATATGGTTTTCGAAGTTGTTGATAACTCGATCGATGAAGCGCTTGCTGGTCATTGCGATACGATTGATGTTGTTATCCATCTTGATAATTCAATTTCGGTATCTGATAACGGGCGTGGTATTCCTACAGAGATTCACGAGGAAGAGGGGGTTTCTGCAGCCGAAGTTATTCTGACAGTATTACACGCTGGTGGTAAGTTCGATGATAACTCCTACAAAGTATCCGGTGGTTTGCACGGTGTTGGTGTATCGGTTGTAAATGCTTTATCCGAAAAGCTTAAGTTAACGATACGCAGAGAAGGCAAAATATACGAGCAAGAGTATACCCACGGTGTGCCTGATTACTCCCTTAAAGAGGTGGGTCATTCTGAGACGACGGGAACGATGGTGACCTTCAAACCAAGTTCAGAAACTTTCACTCAGACTGAGTATCACTATGATCAACTCGCAAAGCGCTTGAGAGAACTGTCATTTTTGAATTCCGGCGTACGGATTCATTTAAAAGACGAACGTAGTGATAAAGAAGACCTATTCGAATTTGAAGGTGGTTTATCGTCATTTGTTGAGTACTTGAATCATAACAAAACGACTGTAAACGACATGTTCCACTTTAATATTATGCATGAAGCAACAGGGGTTGGCGTAGAAGTCGCTATGCAGTGGAACGACACTTATCAGGAAAACATCTTCTGCTATACCAACAATATTCCACAGCGAGACGGTGGAACGCATATGGCGGGTTTCCGTGGTGCACTAACTCGTACATTGAATAACTATATCGAGAATGAAGGTCTAGGTAAGAAAGAAAAGGTTTCAACAACAGGGGACGATGCGCGAGAAGGCTTAACCGCAATTGTTTCGGTTAAAGTTCCCGATCCAAAGTTCAGCTCGCAAACTAAAGATAAGTTAGTATCGAGCGAAGTAAAGACAGCTGTTGAACAAGAAATGGCTGCTAAGTTTGCAGACTATTTGTTAGAGCAGCCACAACAAGCCAAGAACCTGGTTGGTAAGATGCTTGATGCGGCAAGAGCTAGAGAAGCAGCACGAAAAGCGAGAGAAATGACTCGACGTAAAGGTGCGCTAGATATTGCTGGTTTGCCTGGGAAATTGGCAGATTGTCAGGAGAAAGACCCAGCGCTTTCCGAACTATACATAGTGGAGGGTGACTCAGCGGGCGGATCAGCCAAACAGGGCCGGGACAGAAAAACACAGGCAATACTGCCACTGAAAGGTAAGATATTAAACGTTGAAAAAGCACGCTTTGATAAGATGCTATCTTCTGCAGAGGTTGGCACCTTAATTACAGCCTTAGGTTGTGGTATTGGGCGAGAAGAGTACAACATCGAGAAACTCCGTTATCACAGCATCATTATCATGACTGATGCGGATGTCGATGGTTCTCATATTAGAACCTTATTATTGACGTTCTTTTTCCGTCAGATGCGAGAGATTATAGAACGTGGTCATATTTTTATTGCTATGCCTCCTTTATATAAAGTTAAGAAGGGCAAGCAGGAGCAGTACCTGAAAGACGAAGCTGCCTTAGAACAATACCTGACCCAGTCAGCTTTAGATGATACTCATTTATATGTTGATGAGGGAACACCCTCAATCTCTGGCCAAGGTTTAGAAACCTTAGTTGGTCAATATCGTGAAGTAGAAACCATTATTTCTAAGCTTGCCCGTTCTTATCCGTTACTTGTACTGGAAACTTTGCTTAAAGTAAGCGCGCTGAATAAAGAAGATCTTAAAGAGAAAGCGAAAGTTTCGGCTTGGGTTGAAGAAATACAGCCTTTGCTTGGTATTGATACCAAGACAGGTATGAACTATGTATTTGGTATTTCTCACGACGAAGAAAAAGACCTGTACTTACCAAAAGTTGATGTATTTGTGCACGGTATATCAACTGAGTATATCTTCAGTGAAGAGTTCATTGAGTCAGCTGGTTATGAAAAAATTGTCACGATGGCGAAGTCTCTTGAAGGTATTTTCAGTGAGAATAGCTTTATTAAGCGTGGTGAAAAACAGTTTGCGATCACTGATTTTAAGCAAGGTTTAGAGGTTCTAATGAAGGAAGCTCAGCGTGGTCTTTATATTCAGCGATATAAAGGTCTAGGTGAGATGAACCCTGAGCAGCTCTGGGAAACAACGATGGACCCAGAAAGTCGCCGTATGATGAAAGTAAATATCGAAGATGCGGTTGCCGCTGATCAGATCTTTACGACCTTAATGGGTGATGAAGTTGAACCAAGACGAGACTTTATTCAGACAAATGCTTTGGAAGTAACAAACCTGGATGTCTAGTTCTAAGTCCCAAGGTGACGCCTCAATTAGTGCTGAAAGTAAGCCATATCACCATGGTGACTTGAAGACGGCATTAGTTGAGTCAGCTAAAGACATATTAAAAATTAAAGGCGTAGATGCTCTATCTTTAAGAGCCATTGCCGCAGAAGTAGGGGTGTCGCATATGGCACCTTATACTCACTTTAAGAACAAGAAAGAGCTCTTACAAGCTATCGCTGCATCAGGCTTCGATGACCTAACTAAACGCTTGATAGATATTAAGAAGAGCTATACTGATCCATGGGATTTGGTATTTAACTACGGCGTCGCCTACGTTCAGTTTGCCGTAGAAAACCCTGCAATTTATAGACTAATGCTGAGCCAGGCTGATACTGGTGGTCGTCGAAACAAGCTCGAAGCCTCAGCGAATCCAGAGATATCCCCTGTCCTCGAAATTAGTTCTCAAAAGCCTTTTAAAATACTTAGACAAGCATTTGAGCATGGCAATGTTGAGTCCAAGCATGTAACGGCTAGAGCCCTGAGTGCATGGTCGATGGTTCACGGCATGTCAGCTTTAATTATTGATGGCCATATTCGTATACCTGGGGATATGAGCATTAGTGAATTCTTTGCTCAGGCAGTTTCACCGAAAATGATGAAGTTATAATTAATTGATCTGATTCATTGATGGGGTAGGGAAGGACAAACTCTAGTTAAAATTAGGTACCAGTTTGAAGACCTTAACCGGTACCTAATTTGGCTTTTGGGTTTTCTTTATATAGAGATCTCTATATCGCTTGTTGGAAAAGCAACGCATGAATGAATCCAAGAAAATTTACGATCTGATTTACGTAGCTTGGATTCATGAGGGTTAAATACTTCTCCGCTTATTAGCTTAACGCGACATAAACTGCACTCACCAGAGCGGCAAGCATTCTCGGTGCTTAGGCCATAACGTTCGAGACTATTCAGCAGAGGTTCACCTGACTTTGCAACAAAACTTCCTTTACCTTGTACTGTGATAGTTACCTCTTTTTCAATAGAAGTATCGTAAGCGTCTAGCCAAGCACACATAATACCAAACCCAACAATTAATTACGCTAGTTCCAAAATTCACAAGGAACTAGCACATGACTAAAAAGAACACCAAGAAAGCCAAACACGACTGGCCAAGTATCTTCGATTATCAAAAAGAGAGCGGGTTAACGGTTGCAGAATTCTGCTCCATACATAAAATCAGCACCTCTTCGTTCTACCTCAATAAGCACCGACGC
>NZ_LWGG01000800.1:0-11099 GCF_001635365.1 Oleiphilus sp. HI0128
CTATCCAAAACCACAAAGGATGGCCAAGCCTATATCGAAGTAATCGATCAGGGTGAAGGAGTCTCTGAAGAGAACTCCCATCATTTATTTGAACCATTCTTCACCACTGAATCTCAGGGCACAGGACTTGGTTTGTATTTATCACGAGAAATCTGCGAAGCAAACCAAGCTCATCTGGACTATATCAACCCGGCCAGTACCGAATTTCATCAGCATTGGAAGTTTGATAACCATCGACTAGACAATAAGGCTTATCAGGCTCTTAAAGACCTTAAGCTTGGTGCGTGCTTTCGAATTGTATTTGCTCACCACAAGCGAATTGTTTAACAATAGGCTTATTCTTCTTAATGCTTTCTAAGCGACAGACAAGACTCAATATATGACCAAGCAACGCGCCTTAATTATCGACGATGAACCTGATATTCGAGAGCTGTTAGAAATCACACTCATGCGTATGGGGATAGACACCTGTAGCAGTGCGACAATCATGGACGCCAAGGCCTACCTAAGTGAACAAAGCTTTGACCTTTGTCTCACCGATATGAATTTGCCTGATGGCAACGGCATTGATCTCGTGTCGTTCATACAAAAAAATCATCCCGATATGCCCGTTGCCATGATTACCGCGTACGGCAACGTCGAAACAGCCATCAGTGCCCTTAAGGCTGGTGCTTTTGATTTTATTTCAAAGCCTGTTGACCTTAATCAGCTACGAGGGCTGGTGACCAGCGCATTAGAGTTATCAAAACGTAAGGCAAACGAAAGTCCCTCTAGCACTCAACCCGAGCACATAAAAGGCAAAACAAAAGCCATTCAGAAGCTCAACAAACAGATCGATAAACTGGCACGTAGCCAAGCTCCAATTTATATTTCTGGTGAGTCAGGTAGCGGTAAAGAGCTGGTCGCTAAAATGATTCATCAAAACAGCCCTCGCGCTAGTACCGGCCGCTTTGTCCCGGTCAACTGTGGGGCTATTCCTAGTGAGCTGGTAGAGAGTGAATTCTTTGGCCACAAAAAAGGTAGCTTTAGTGGAGCAATCGAAGATAAATCCGGGCTATTTCGGGCAGCTGACGGCGGCACTCTATTTTTAGATGAAGTCGCCGACCTACCTCTTGAAATGCAGGTGAAGCTCTTACGTGCAATTCAGGAAAAGCGAATCCGGCCTGTTGGTGAACAGGAAGAGGTTCAAGTTAACGTCCGAATTCTTAGCGCCACCCATAAAGACCTGGCCAAACTCGTTGAAGATGGCAGCTTCAGGCAAGATTTGTTTTATCGAATTAATGTCATCAAACTCGATGTACCCTCGCTCAGGGAACGCAAAGAAGACGTTTCCTTACTCGCAGACTATTTCCTGGAAAAGATAGCCCGGGACTGTGGCGTCACAGACGCAAAGCTCTCCAATGCAGCACTTGAGAGCCTGTCAGAGTATAGCTTTCCAGGAAATGTACGAGAACTGGAAAATATCATCGAAAGAGCATTCACACTGTGTGAAGACAATATCATTGAACTTGGAGATCTGGACTTAAGCGCCGATTCAGCCGAAACGGGGCCAGATATCCAAAGCCCTTCTAATACTCAAGCGCCACCACAAACGACACACCGGATAGCGCAAGTACTGGGTAGCCGGGAACAAAACTCTGGCGCAGCTAAAGCAGGGATATCAGCGAGGCCTCCAGAACAGTCACTGGAAGACTATTTGGAAGAAATCGAACGGTATGAAATTGAACAAGCCCTAGCCGCCACAAAATGGAACCGGACGGCGGCTGCAAAAATGCTGGGAATTAGTTTTAGAGCCCTGCGCTATCGGCTGAAGAAGCTTGAGCTAGATTAGCTTCAAACTCTTATCAAAGGGTTATACGGTTCACTCGGTATAGGCGTCGATTCACCACTAACAATAGCGCTGAGTAAGGCAACCGAAGCGGGTGCGAGCACCAAGCCATTGCGATAGTGGCCGGCATTGATATAAAGGTTGTCAAACTCCTTCATTTGGCCAATATAGGGAATGCCATCTGGTGAGCCTGGGCGTAGACCCGACCAATGCGCACTGATAGGGCAGGAGGCCAAGCCCGGGAAGAGGTCTATCGCCATATCTGCCAATTCCTCTTTTGCTTGTTCCGTTGTGCGCTTATCAAAGCCGACGTCTTCCAGAGTGCTACCTGCCAGTACCTTTCCGTCTCTACGTGGAATCACATACTTACCATTGTTCATCACAACCCGGTTGACCAGGCCAATAGGCGCATCAAAAATTAGCATTTGCCCTTTAACCGGCTTAACCTCAATACCATCACTTTTCGCGACACTGCGACTCCAGGCGCCACTACAAATGACGACGGCATCAGCTCTATGCTCATCACCATTATGCAGCTTAACGCCATCGAGTTTGTCTTTATTCGTCAGAAACGATGAGACTTCAGCGCCCTCATGAATAGTTACTAAGGGGTTACGCTGCAAAGAGGTATACAAAGCCTGCAGTAAACGAGGGTTACGGATACTGGAAACTTGAGACATCCACAAACCATCTTTAACACCTTCACGCAAAGCAGGCTCAAGCTCATAGATTTTCTCAGCATCTACTGTTTCCATCCATTTATGATGCTCTTCAGACCACTTAAGTGCGGCTTCCCTATCCTCGACCTGAAGCATTAACAAGCCATGGCGAGTCAATTCCGGGTCAATATCACTCTCGGCCTCTAAAGACTGTGCGAGATTCGGGTAGTAGGACTGAGACCAGCTTGCCAAAGCCGTGACTGGCTCAGAGTAACGCCAAGGGTATAAGGGAGATACGATTCCACCTCCGGCCCAACTGGCCTCAGTACCGCAAGCACTTTTATCAAGCAGCACGACTTCAATGCCCTTTAACGCCAATTCTCTGGCTTGCATCATACCGATTGCACCGGCGCCAACGATGATTACTTTCAAGTTTCTCATTTCCTTTAGCAAGATGTTTTCGACTTGCATTTTATATCAATCGCCAAGAGAATACTCTTTCCAAGGGATGATCTTTATCAAGGAGTGATGAAAATGCCCCCTTCTGTTATGCACCGATGCAATAAGTACCATCAAGAACAAAAATCCAGGCAAAGTGGAATTACACTTGTCGAGCTACTCACCTGTTTGGCCATTGTTTCTATCTTGACCTTTGTCGTTATTCCTTCCTTCAATGACATTTTCCAAAATGCCCGTTCGGACAGCAATATCAACCACTTGAGCCAATTCATTCGACATGCAAAAAGAGAAGCGCTCGCCAGACAAACACGCATTACCTTATGCCCATCCTCTTCAGGCCTACAGTGCGAACAAGGTTGGCAAGCTGGCGCAATGATATTCATTGACGAAGACAAGGACCAGAAACGTGATGAGAGTGAACTATTACTCCAGCTCAAAACCCCTTTTATCCCTTCTGGAACAATAAGCTTTAACAACCCGACAAACAGAGTTGTTTTTTCCCGCCTTGGTTTTCCCCTTGGTAGTGCCGGAAGTTACATCTATTGCCCAGAAAACAATGACGAGAAATATGCGCGTGCCCTAATCATTAATTTCCAGGGTCGCTTAAGAATAGGGCGCGACAGTAACAGCGATGATATTGTTGAAGCGAGCGGAGGAAAGAATGTTAGCTGTGGTTAATTCCATTGCCCTTCTCTACGGCCATCAGAATATAACTCCAACCTCTCATCCGAACGAGTTTCAATGATCGGCTCAGCGACCAATGCATAACAAGCCCCTTCGTCACAATCACTTAGGCCAGAGTCAATGTAGAGATTGAAGTAGCCGTGATCCGATTCTAACTCGTCTTCATCATATGAAAGCAATTCCGATAAGCTTTGCGGGTAGCGCTGAAAGCTCATTGCATAACGCTCCAATTCAGTCTGCAAACGCAATAAAGAGGCCTTCCCCTCAGTCAAGCGGCTCCGCTGTTGGTAGGACTCGTATGAAGGTAAGGCCAGTGAAAATAGAATGGAAACAATTGCCAAACTTACAAGCAACTCTATTAATGTAAAGGCTCTAGAACGATTCATCGTTGCCACCATGATAAGCGCCTTATACCTTCGGCTAACTCAACGCCCAAGAGTTTAGACTCCTCTCCATAAAGGCTTTTGTTCTCGATAGCGAGAAGAGATAACAAGGCTGAATCAGATATCAGGTGGTCTATACGCTGCCTCGGGAAGCCTTCTTCATCAAGCAACAAATTTCCGGCTAATACTCGTGTCTGTTTTTTGTCCGCCAAGATATCGGTAATTTCTTCCCCGCTAAAAGCATGATATAGCTTCAAGGTATTCAAACCGGATTCTGAGCAATCATTGCAGTCTCGACGAAACGCGTTCAAGACAATTATCTCTCCCAAGTCGACTATTGCCGAGGTAAATACTTCGTTCTTGGGAAGAGTGCGAACCCATCCTCTATTTTTAACCCCGCTTGAGCTTAACTGAAATTCACTTACTCTCTGCCTGGAAAAGTCATCTATCAGACCATAAACTGAGGAGCCAGCCGAAAAGAATAACCAAACCTTTCCCTCAGAACCTCTTTTGAGTAAAGGTTTGTGAGAAATTGCACCTCTGCCTGCAAATAGTTTAGCTAGCTGAGGGGTCATATAGCGTTCTCGATGAGAGGAATACTTACCCGCTCTTGAAGAGGTGGCTGTATCCAGGGATCTAGTAAAGGTAAGAGAATACAAGCTGCCACTTTCCTGAACTCTAGATGCCTCAATCGTTCCGAAATACAAGAGATCAGTTAGGCCGTCTTGATCAATATCTGCTGCCGAAATCCCAGCTATATGACCACTCTTTACCTCAGGTCGAAATTGACGAAGCCAGACTTCTTTATCTAATGTCATTGTCTGCAAGTCATAAAAAAATAAGCCGGGCCGCAGTGTTCCTTGCCCTGCCCCAAAAGCCAAATACCAAAGAGGATCCCCACCAAAAGCATCGGGAAGAGTCAGGGCGGTAGGCTTGCTTGTACACGGCCCCATTGAAGTGTGTTTAAATTCAGCCAATAAAGAAGGTGTTTGTGCAGGGTCCGTAATATCGAATAATAGACACCTATTACTATGCTCACGACTCTGGCTACTATTGGTTCCCATACCCACCAGCAACAAAGTCCCCCAAGCTTGTGGATGTGCCTTTGAACGTTCATCAAATATTTTTGCATCAAAGGTATAGTAAGTGACATCAAGTAAGCTAGATCCACTTGCTTTCAGAGACTCAGATTCAGACTTAGTCAGATATTCAAGCTTGAGAGTTTGGTCCTCGTGTATATAAGCCCATAACTCCCCTGCGGATGTCTGCCCTCCCTCGGCATTATCTTTATCAATGGCATGCAGTTCACCCTCCCCTGANATGACATAGGCCATCGTTCTACGAGTCTGATACTGCGTTTTAAATTTTTTATAGCCAAGCGGGTCAATCGACGAAAAGGCGCGTGCGGGCTCGGAAACAACAATAGCGGGGCTCAACACCGCAACAGTCGATATCGGTTCACTTGCATAACACGCCATACTAGAAAGCAAGGAAAAACTAAACAAACACAAAACAAATGCAATCTTCATCCTTTTTTTCATCACGACACCTCGAAACGAAAGTCGCCAACAAGATGAACAGGGCCTTGGTTCTGACCAATTCCTGGCTTGCTAATACAGTGCAGCTGTAGGTATAAATAGCGCTGATCTGCGCTCCTTTGCACGATATGCTGACTATAAGAGTCGTACTGAAGCAAGTTATTCCCGGAATATTCCGGACGCAATCTGCTCTGAGTGATATAAACGTCTATCTCCATCTGTGAACTTGAAAACGATAAAATTCGCGTCAACGATTCATTATCTTCTTCGGCAATTACTTCGAGGTTCAGCAAGTCATCGATTAACTTGAAGCCTTCTGAGTATGACTTTTTGAGCTCAACATGACTATCTCGTCTAGAATCAATAAAGCTTTTTATTTGCTTCGCAGCTTGAAGCTGAAACTGATTTAGTTCATGACTGCTTTGTTGAAACGCCACTCTGGAAGACTGAGATTTAAAGCTTAGGTAACTGCTTTGCATCATCGTTGTTGAGAGTATTGTGAGGATCGCCAGCAACATTAATGACAAGACTAATGTAGCTCCGTATTGTTGCATGGCTCTTATTGGATAGGTCTTTGATTTTAGGTGCATATTGCCTCCTTGCTCATCACCGCTGTTATTAACTAAGTATTCTTCAAACTAAATTCTGACTGAAACTTTTTGAATTTATACCTCCGTTCATGCTCTTCTGGCTCGAACTCAAAACCTGTACCCAGTTTGAATTCTCTTTCCGGATTCTCATTCGAACTTGCCGATAGCTTGCTTTTGAATAAAGCGAAAACACGTACCGACAATACATCATTCCAGCTGAAAACGTTATCGGCAGTAAGATAGCGCTCCACCTTGCCATCACCACTTAGATCGAGCCCATATTCAAATTGCATTTGCGCCACACCATTAACCAAGCGCTGTTTGATAAAGCGGTTGCCGATCAGGGTATAACGACTTAAGCCGATACCTGAGACATCACAAAGCTCTTCATCTTTGCAATACTCCAGATAGTACATATCGATACTCAACAAGCTATTAACAACAAAAGCTGAGGGTGGCACTTGTTGCCGCGCTTTAGCCATATCTTTGCCCTGGAAAACAATCCCCCCTGTTTCAGGGCTTCCTCGAACAATAAAGCGTTTTTTATAGTACTTATTACCTAACTTTTCTTCAGGAACCGGGTCATTCACCGATGCGCGACGAACAAGTAGTACATCGCTATGAGGTACATAATCTTTGCTCAAGCAATCACTGGGTAATGCAGGAATATCATTTGCATTTTCTCGCCCGTCAAAGCCTTGCAAGCCTTGTTCAATATTGAGCACCCAAGCACTGTTGCAGTTGCCCGGAAAAGCACTAAGTTGCTTCGTTATCAGCGTTAATTCTCGGGAATCAACTCCACCCCAGAATCCAGCCATATTGATAGAGTCCTGCAAGACGGAAAAGCTCAATTGGGCACTATCCAGCATTTCATTTGCTCCAGTAACCCGGCTTGAAGCATCACGCGCAATTTTGAATACTTCAAATAAAGCCAGACTCAAAATTGAGCTCAGCGCCAAAGCGATCAACAACTCTATCAAGCTAAGACCTTTATGATATTCCAACTGATTGAGATGCCCCTTCATAGGCTTACACTCGACACTAGCTGAGATCTCCGATTACCCTGCTGCCGGGCGTGGTCTTCACTGGAATTCCAGCTCAAGGTCACTCGATAGTTTGAAGCACTAGATTCGATTAGCGCCAAACCTGAAGGTAAGCTTTCAGACACTTGTTGAGTCCAAAATTCAGCCCCCTGAGTTGAACCGCTTGCTTGAAGCTGATTTGAAATAGCACTCGCCAACAAACTAGCGCTAAAGTACTGCTGAGCATCGAGTGCCATCCTCATGCTGGTAATTTGCATTGAGGCGAGTCCTAAAATTCCGACACTAAAAATAAGCAAGCTGATGAGAAGTTCAATCAGAGAAAAACCTGACTGAGCAGCCTTTAAAGAAGCTATATTTGGCGCACGCGAGCACGTACTTAACTTACATGAAGTCTTTAACATCAGCATCATATCCTTTGATCGCTGGTTAATTGTGAGAAAGCGCTTATCCTTTGCGCTTGACTTATATGCTAACCAATTCGATTCTGGCTAGCAAATAATAAACTCTAAATATTTTCTGCGGGTATTCTTAGAGCTTTCGGCATGCTGAAAACGATATTTTCTTCACGGCCATCAGCCTCTTCAACTTCTTTAGCCCCCAACTCTACCAAACGATCGACAACTTTCTGCACGAGAACTTCGGGTGCAGACGCACCAGCCGTAACGGAAATTGCGTTTGCCGACTGCAACCATTCCGGTTGAATCTGTGAGTGATCATCAATCAAATAAGCAGGCGTTCCCATACGTTCAGCCAGCTCACGTAAGCGATTAGAGTTTGAACTGTTAGGTGAACCAACAACCAGCATCAAGTCAGTTGAGTCTGCCAAGCCCTTTACAGCATCCTGCCGGTTTTGAGTGGCATAGCAAATATCATCTTTACGCGGCCCCTGAATATTGGGGAACTTTCTACGCAAGGCATCAATCACTTTCGCGGCATCATCGACAGATAGCGTTGTTTGCGTGACATAAGCCAAAGCATCCGGCTTTTCTACAACTAAGCTTTCCACATCCTGTTCATCTTCCACTAAATAAATTTTGCCACCTGAAGAAGAGTCATACTGCCCCATCGTTCCTTCAACTTCAGGGTGTCCTTCGTGACCAATCAACACACATTCCATACCATCGCGACTGTATTTGGTCACCTCGATATGGACTTTAGTTACCAGTGGACAGGTCGCGTCGAAGACATTCAAATCACGCTCTTTTGCTTCGGCTTGAACCGCCTTGGATACGCCATGAGCACTGAAGATAACCAAGGAATCATCCGGTACTTCTTCCAGCTCATCGACAAAAATGGCACCACGTTGCTTTAAGTCATCGACCACAAAGCGGTTATGGACCACTTCGTGGCGCACATAGACGGGGGCACCAAAGACTTCGAGTGCACGATTAACAATCTCAATAGCACGATCAACACCCGCGCAAAAGCCACGAGGGTTCGCCAGTTTAATCTTCATTTACAAGGCCTCAACCGAGACAACTTGAACCTTAAACGACAAGGTCTGGCCCGCTAAAGGGTGGTTAAAATCAATGGTCACTTCATTTTCATCAAAGGCTTTAACCACGCCAGGCAACTCAGACTGGTTTGCGTCGGCAAAGGAGATCATTAAGCCTTCAGCTAATTCCATATCTTCCGGGAAGTCTGCTCGCTTCATGACTTGCTGATTGTTTGGGTTAGGCATGCCAAAAGCTTTCTCTGGTGGAACCTGCCATTCTCCTTCTTCGCCTTCACTCATCCCGTCTAAGAAGGATAAAAAACCATCGGGTAATTGACCATCACCATACTCAAAGCGTGCTGGGTTCTTATCAAAGGTAGAATCGATCACTGCGCCATCTTCCATACTTAACGAGAAGTGCAATGTAACCAGAGTATTTTCACCGACAACTAAAGACAAATTTTGTACCACTCAAATAACAAGGTGAGAGCCTGTGCTCTCACAAATACAAGGGACTATAAACCATCCTCAGAGTCTGGTTTATTGCCACGAAAAACATCTATGACCATCATTGCAGCACCAATAGAAATCGCCGTATCAGCGATATTAAAGGCAGGGAAATGATAGTTATTCCAATAGAAATGAAGAAAGTCGACAACATAACCTAAGGTCATACGGTCATATAAATTCCCTATCGCACCGCCTAATATCAAGGCGACCGAGCAGGCAACCCAAGGCTCTTCTCGTAAACCTCTTAGCCAGACAACTAACGCGGCACTGACACCGGTTGCCAAGATGACAAAGAACCAACGCTGCCAGCCTGACTCCGTTGCCAGAAAGCTAAACGCTGCACCGGTATTATGTAATAAGGTAAAGTTAAAAAAGCCATCAATCACCGGTACAGGTACCGCATACTCAAGATTCGTACTGGCATAAAATTTAGTGAGCAGGTCGACAACAATAATGACGGTGCTCAGTGATAGCCAGCGCAGCATATGGGCAAACAAGCTCACCTGCGCTGAATCATTCGCTGTATTGGTCATGTTTGCTTGGCTCATGCGAACTGTCGCTGTTCGCCAGCGCCATCAACATTATCAATACAACGGCCACATAAATCTTTATGCGTTTCATGCTGACCGACATCTTCACGGTGATGCCAGCAACGCTCACACTTCTGGTGTTCAGATGCTTTAACATTGATCAGTAAGCCTTCCATTTCGCTTGGTAGCGCACCTTCAGCAGCCGATAGTTCGCCAACTGTCGCCTCAGAGGTGATCAAGACAAAACGTAGCTCATCGCCCAAGGACTTAAGCACTTCGTACAAACCGCCTTCACAATACAAGCTCACTTCTGTTCCAAGAGAACCTTTGATCTTGCCCGCATTACGCTCTTCTTCGATACGCTTATTCACAGCCGTTTTCGCTTCTAGCACCGTTGCCCAGAACTCAGAACCTTGCTGGCTATCTGCATCCATCGCAAACAAACCTTCGTACCAGGAACAAAGCATTACGCTTGATGCACGTTCTTCACCCTTAGGCTTAGGCATAACCGCCCAGATTTCGTCTGCAGTAAAGCTTAGAACTGGCGCAATCCAGCGAGTCATCGCTTCAAGAATATGGTACATCGCTGTTTGGCATGAACGACGAGCTAGACTATCTGCCTGAGTGGTGTACTGTCGATCTTTGATGATATCCAGATAGAAACCACCTAAATCAACGCCGCAGAAGTGAACAATTTTCTGTGAAACACTAAGAAAACTATACTCGTCATAAGCTTCTTGCAATTCAGTTTGAAGCTCTAAGGCTTTATCAACCGCCCAACGATCTAGTGACATCATCTCTTCAGGCGCTACCAAGTCCTTCTCTGGCTCAAAACCATTGATATTAGACAACAGGAAGCGCGCAGTATTTCGAATACGACGATAAGATTCGGCAGCTCGCTTGAGGATCTCGTCAGAAACCGTCATTTCACCACTATAGTCTGTTGCCGCTACCCAGAAACGCAAGATATCAGCCCCTAGCTTGTTCATCACTTCTTGTGGCGAAACAACGTTACCCAAAGACTTGGACATCTTCTTGCCTTCACCATCAACGGTGAAGCCGTGTGTTAACACCTGCTTATAAGGTGCTGCATTATTAATCGCGATACCCGTCTTCAAAGAGGACTGGAACCAACCACGGTGTTGATCCGAGCCTTCCAAGTATAAATCGGCAGGGTACTGACCTAGCTCTTCGCGCTGCTTTAATACCGCGGCATGCGTCACGCCCGAGTCAAACCAAACATCTAAAGTGTCGGTTACTTTTGTGTAATTCTCAGCGTCATCACCTAATAATTCGCTCGCATCCAATTCGAACCAGGCATCAATACCCTTCTGTTCAATTTTCTCAGCTACTTTAGCGATCAAATTTTGTGTATCAGGATGAAGCTCTTGTGTCTCGTTATGAACAAACAAAGTAATCGGAACACCCCAAGTACGCTGG
>NZ_LWGG01000801.1:0-2310 GCF_001635365.1 Oleiphilus sp. HI0128
TACGCCCTGAGCTAATTTTATAATATCTGTCCCGGGCTGGTTGGGCAGGTGGATATCCGAAATGATTAAATCAAAAGAGGGTAGCGCATAAGTTTCAGCGGCCTCGTTGACTGATGATGCGACATCAACCTGGTGTAAAGCATCTTCTAGAAAATTTTGTAAACCCGCGCGGTGATCAATGTCATCTTCAATGATTAATATTCGGCGCATGTAGCCCTGCTTAAATTAGGTTTAGTTGCTTTATTGTGTGGACGAAGAATCATAACTTATTTTGACTTCATACCAAAGCTGGCACGCGAAAACTCAATATGGAGATGGAAGCTCTTTAACTCGTGAGAGAACTTTAGGGTTCCAGTGTTCAATGGCAGTTTCTAGCATTTGAGGGATAGATAAGCATTTTGATGATATCTCAATCCCCAACAGCCTAAAGATACAGCTCAAATTCTCTTTGGCTTGGAGAGAAGAGACGGCCTTCGCGTGGTTTTGTTTACTCAGCTTCTGACCTTTAGCAGATAGTACCGGGAAATGAGAGAATTCGGGAGGCTTATAGTCAAGCGCTTGATAGAGTGCCAATTGCATGGGAGTAGAGAAGAGTAGGTCGTAGCCTCTTACGACATGTGTAATATTCTGTCGGTGATCATCATTAACCACAGCTAGTTGATAAGCATAAAAGCTTTCTTTACGCTTAAGAACAAAATCATCATCTAGTTTATACGAGTGTTCACCTTGCATGCCGTCATGCCAATAATATAGTTCTTCGGTATTCCTAAACTTCTGAGCACAGTTTTGCTTATCGACAGACTGGCGTAGGCAAGCTTCATTGTGTCGACCACCGTTTGTAGCCAAGTATTTTCGACTACAGGGGCAATAGAAAATTGCTTTTCTTAAGTCCAGTTTTGTTAACAAGCTTTCGTATTCAGCACTATGTGCTGATTGAAAAACTATTGGTTCATCCGAGAATAAATGGTGGGCTTCAAGTGTCTCGATAATTTGCTGGCTAGCGCCGGGTGCTTCACGTAAGGGGTCAATATCTTCAATTCTTACAAGCCAGGTACCCGAATTTCTCCTTGCCTCTAAATAGGAAACCAAGGCAGCGAAGAGTGAACCAAAGTGTAAAGGGCCGGTAGGGGACGGAGCAAAGCGACCGCGATATGAGCTCATAGATCTAAGGATATTGGGTAGGAGTAGCTCCCACCCAATCTATCAGGATTAAATTCCTGTTTGGCGCTCTTTAATTTCAGCGAGCGTTTTACAGTCGATGCATAGGGTTGCAGTAGGTCGTGCTTCAAGCCGACGAATACCGATCTCTACACCGCAAGAATCGCAAAAGCCATAGTCATCATCTTCGATGCGGTCTAAGGTTTTATCGATCTTCTTGATTAGCTTACGCTCACGATCACGTGTTCGAAGCTCAAGACTGAACTCCTCTTCTTGTGTCGCTCGGTCACTTGGATCTGCATAGTTAGAAGCGTCTTCTTTCATATAATGCACAGTACGATCTACTTCTTCCATTAGCTCAAGCTTCCAAGCTAAAAGGATTTGGCGAAAGTGCTCGCCCTGTTCATCGTTCATGTACTCCTCACCGTCTTTTTCGACGTAAGGGGTGAAATTCGTCATTTCTTGGGATTTTTGTTGGTTTTCCGGCATAACATTCTTCTCATTGTTACTTACTGATTGCTTCTCGTTGGCAAGCCGGGACAACGAGATTCCATTTAGCATATTAAAAAGCTAAGCCCACAAAAATTAGCAGAAACAATCAAATTAAGCCAATTTTTCTTATACGAATGTAGAATTGGCAACATATTCTTTGTATAAAAAGATCATGATCGGCAGCTGAAGCAGGAAATAAAAGACAAGTGAGTGATTCGAGCTATACTGAAGTTCTAAGCGAAGGTTTTGATCTCTAAGACGAGACAAAGCTGAAAAGCAAATTCAAATTTTGCAGGATGAACGAATGTCCCAAAAAAGTATTATGCTCGTTGATGATAGTCGCATATCGCGCCTGATGCTGAAAGCTATTATCAGTGCGCACTATCCAGATTGGAGTGTGACTGAAGCTGAAGATGCCCGAAAGGCACTGAAGCTATGTCAGAGTGGTCAGTTTGATTTTATTACTTTAGATATGAATATGCCGGGAGTTGATGGCCTGACGATATCGCCGGAACTTCAAGAAGCGTGCCCAAGCGCGAAAATCGCTTTATTAACAGCGAATTTTCAGGAGCGAGTCCAGGAGCAAGCTGCAGAGCAGGGCCTTAGCTTCATTCCAAAGCCGATTACTGAGGATAAAATAATCGATTATCTTAAGAAATG
>NZ_LWGG01000802.1:0-10434 GCF_001635365.1 Oleiphilus sp. HI0128
CTACTTTTTGTCACACTTGAACCTGGTAATTGAAATTTATCTCGCCAGGAATACAAGGTGGATAGGTTTATGTTTTCCTGGGCTGAAAACGTTCTTAATGATAACCCACTTTCAAGCCACTTCTTAACAATGGCTTCTTTAAACTCTTTTGAATAATGCTTCACTCATATTCTCTTACCGCCTCCTATTCAATTATTAAAAATTAACAGAGGCGACAACTATCCTGACACAGGGGGTTATTAATCCCTAACACATATTTAGCAGCGTCACTTATTGCAGTAAACGCCTCTTTATCAAATTCTTCAAGAGAATCTGGTAATCCTACTCTAATAATATCAGTAATTTCGCTCATTGCTTCCAATCTCCTTTCATAAGCGGGTCTGTTTTCGTCTGTCACCTGTGAATCGACATCTACAAACACCTCAGATTCGCCAGATTTAACAACGAGAGAAGGTAATACGGGCCGCTCAGAAGCCGGAGATATATAAGGGTATAAAGGACGAATGAACTGAATTTTTCTCCCCTTGGTAGCGTTATATTGAAAATTTGATATCGCTTTCGCAATCAGTACTCGTTCTAACTCACTACTAACCGGAATTAGAGTATCGGCAGAATGAATTGGAGTTACAAATACCTTTTGAGCTTCGCAGATAACTTCTTCATCTGGATCAGCGGTATTTATCACTGTATAAAGAGCAAAATATGGCCCTGACAGCTCCAGGCCTTGTTTTCCGTTAATCTCTATACTCGCATTACGTGGTAACGAAACTACATCATCATCATGCTTTAGTAGAATATTTTTCTTATCATCAACATGGATAGAGTCAACGATAGAAAACATTATGCCGTGTGGCGCTCCCTTTGGCATACTGGATGTTTCAGTAATGCGAGTAATTATCTCACAAAGCTCATCATGCTTACTCAAGCCCCACCGACTAACCTTAGCCATCGACACGCCACCAAGTCGCAGATCTCTTATTGTCTTTAGCGCTTCTCGTTTTCTAACTCCGTGACCAATTGCTAAACGATCACCAATCGGGGGTCCTAAGGATTTTGCCTCCATATATCGCAAAACCCTCTGAAGCTCCCGTCTGCCGTGGCCTGTAGAGGGCTATTAATTTCTAATTCACCAAAAATTTGTTATCTTCTTTGACCTTTAGGTCAAAGAATGAGCAGAGACAAACGGCTATCAATTCTCACTGCCGCGGAAATCGAGGATTTATACAGCGTTCCTTCCTTCAACGAGTCTTATCAGCGGTTTTACTTCGCGCTAAATGATAAAGAACTTGCGGAGCTATCCAGAATACGGCAACGCAAGTACCGTTGTGTTGCCGTTGCATTGTTGGGCTACTTCAAATGCAAACCGATCCTGCTCAACCCGAGTTATAAATCCATGCAGGATGACTTGGCATTTATTGCGCGATTTCACTTTAAAGACCTCAAGTTTCGGCGCTTTAGTTTGAAAGCGGACCAAAAATCCCGCATCTATGAGCGTGTTTTATCAATTGCTGGAGTCAACAGCTGGAAAGATAAGCAACATCAACCCCGGCTTGTTGAACATTTGCTGGTCTGCGCTGAAAGCTGGGTGGCACCCCGCGCACTCTTTGACGCAGCAATCGAGTACCTGGCCCACCAGAAGATCGCCATTCCTGCCTATAGTACCCTGCAGAAGATCGTCAGTCAGGTGATTAATCAACATCAGCAACGATTGTATGATCAGATCAATGCCGCTTGCAGCCAAAGCTTAAAGAATATGCTGCAGACACTGGTTTCCGATGAAGACCACTTTACATTGAAGCAGCTGCGCGGGAGCGCTCGCAACTTCACCGGTACCGAGCTGCAGAAAGAGCTGGCGGTGTATAACCATATTCAACCGCTAATGGAGGATGTGACGACTGTACTCGACTCGCTTTCTCTGTCCCAGAAAAACCAGCATCACTATGCCGAACGGGTTGATTATTACGGTGCTAAACTTAAGCGTCAGTCGCCTGCTAACCAATGCTTGTACCTGCTGTGCTATCTGCAGTCTCGGTACCAGCAGGGCTTGGAGCGCATTGCGGAAGGGTTCATCCATCACACTCGACAGGTGAAGCAACGAGCGCATCAGATGGCGCAGGAACGGGTTTATCAAGACTGGCAAAAGGCAGCCCGCAACGTGAGTAAAGCCGCTGAGATCCTGCACCTGTTCGTGGATGACCGCATCGACCCTAATACTTCCTTCCACGCGGTACAGCAACAGGCTTTCCAGTTTCTCAGTGCCAACGACCTGAACTCGGTCTGCCGATACCTGAGCAATCAGAAACAGTCAGCGGAGGAAGCGTTCTGGCAACACCTGGACACGGAATCCACATTGCGAACCGGCCTGTTACGGTCGCTCTTTTGCTGTCTGCGCATGGAAGGCACCGACAAAACGCAACGGTTAGCCCGGATCTTAGACCAAGCTCGGTTGGATCTGGTCGCCGGCAATATGCTCGGCGATGCCTGCATTGATCAGCGTCTACCGCCGAAAGCCACACGACCACTATTGCTAAAACCCGATGGCAGTATAGATAAAGCCAGGTATGAATGGTTCCTGTACCTGCAGATTCCCAACCGGTTAAACGGCCAGCTAATGCTGCCGGAAGTCATTCGATATCGGGCGTTAGAGGATGATCTGGTGAAGCCACAGACCTGGAAAAACCAGAAGCAGGTCTTGGTCGAGGGTACGCAGCAACCGAAAATCTCCAAGGATCCGACGCGACTGATCCCGCGTATGGCGGATGAGCTGACCCTTCGGTTACACGAGGTCAGCGAATACTTGGAACGTTCGGACAATCGGGACGTGATACTGCGCCCGAAAGGCGGCAAACACCTTTGGCGGTTGCCTACAGCCAGTAAGAAACACCTGGTGAATAATCCGTTCTTCCAACAAATGAGAGCGATCAGCGTTGCCGATGTCTTGCGCGTGGTGGATCAGGATACCGGATTCATTGACGACTTCGAGCATGTGCTGGGCATGAACTCGAAAAGCCGTCAATACGAAGTGGACCTGTTGGCGATCTTGATCGCCAATGCCACTAATCAGGGCATCTATGGCATCGCTCAGATCTCCGATCGGACCTATGATCAGCTCAGCACTATCCAGGCGAACTACCTTCGGCTGGAAACCCTGAATGCGGCCAATGACCGTATCAACAACGCTACCACACGACTGAGCATCTTCAAGCACTACAACATCCAGGATGACAGTCTGCATGCCAGTGCCGATGGTCAGAAGTTCGAAGCCAAGCGCGAGACGTTCCGTACACGGTATTCCTCAAAATACTTCGGTACCAGCAAAGGCGTCTCGGCGGTCAGTCTGAATGCCAATCATATGGCCATCAATGCCCGGGTTATCGGCGCCAACGAACATGAATCCCATTACATCTTTGACCTGTTGATGAACAACAGTACTGAGATTATCCCGGACATGCTCTCAACTGACACTCATGGGGTAAATCATGTGAACTTTGCCTTGCTCGATCTGTTCGGTTATCGGTTCGCCCCCCGATATGCCCGGGTTGGCAAGGTCATCAATGAGCTGTTCAACATCACCGAAGACGAAAATCAGCGCGTGAAACTATCGTTGCGCAAGCCGATCAACACGAAACGCATCATAGACCACTGGGACACCATCCAGCGGATCGCAGTCTCTCTAGCCCAGCGGAAAACCAGCCAAGCTACGTTGGTGCGTAAACTCTCCGGCTACAAGCACAACCACCCGTTACTGGAGGCTCTGACTGAATACAACCGGTTACTGAAGGCCCAGTATCTGCTGAACTACATCGATGACGCCAGCCTTAGAAACCATGTGCAGCGAGCGCTGAACCGGGGTGAAGCTTATCACCAGTTGCGTCGGGCGATCAGCAACGTCAACGGCGACCGGTTCCGAGGCAATAGCGATGAGGAGATCCAAATCTGGAACGAAAGTGCCCGACTGGTGGCTAATGCCATCATCTACTTCAACTCGAAAGTACTCAGTAACCTGCTGGACAGCTTCGAGGAACAGCGCAATGACAGATACCAGGAAACAGTCAAGCGGGCCTCACCGGTAGCTTGGGAGAACATCAACTTCCGGGGTACATACACGTTCGCGCCGACGGGCGAACTGCCAAAACTGGAGGACTTAATGGCACCGATTGAGGGCTATCGACCTAGAAATGAAAGTTGATACCCCTCTACAAGCCACGGCAGACGGGGGCTTCAGAGGTTTTTGCAATATATGGAGGCAAAATCCCTAGGCCCCCTATAAAAACCTAGAGATATTTTCTTTATATAACAGCACGTTATGGACAAAAATGTAAAATCTGCTCCCTATATTGTTGGGGAGCCAAGGTATAGCTATTCAAAGTAAACAGGCTTTGTACCTAACCACTTATGCTGTATTGCAGTAAAAGATCCGTCAGTTTTCATACTCTGAAACGCTCCCTTAAGTTGTTGATATCTAATCATGTCCAATTCTTTTGAAATGCCAATATAAGCCCCCGTACAGGAGCCTTCAACACGATAAGAAAGCAACGCCAAGCCTTGGTATTCATGGCCATACGTTTTAGGACCTAAGCATCTCAAACTCGTAGTCATCGTAGAAATACCCAACAATTCGACCGAGTTTCAGCATCTTACGATACTGTTCACTTCTCGGTAGGAAGTAGAGAATAGCATTCAAAGCCTCCTCATTTTTTAGGCGATCATCGAAGTACTCCGAATAACTCGCGCCCGAGAGGTAGCCTACTTTTTGCTGCCTTTGTTGCGCCAGCTTTACTAGATCATCCAATGCTTTGATCGGAAGGTATGCGTCTTGATCTCTCACAACCAAACCAATACATGTCGTTCGGATTGGGCTTAGCCAATGCATATTTAGAACGCACATTACTTTTAGTAAGGTTAGGAATAACATGAATCTCTCCACGTTCCATTTCGATCAAACTTCTTTTAAAAGGTTTAAAGACCACATCGTAGCTTAAATCGGCGCGAGCAAAGATTTCCTGTAGCACCTCCGTGTCCATACCATACCAGTGGTTTCCTTCTTTATACGTAACTGGGTAGTAGCCAGGATTGGCTTTTACTATGATTGAGTCCGCAAATGCATAAAAGGGAGGAACAAACCCCAGCAACGTCACACAAATTGTAAGCAGAAAACTCCGTCTAAAAAACAAATTCATATACTCACTAATTTTTAAAATTTCATCAGTATAAAACAGCCCTTTCCAAAGCTATCCATATAAGCCTTCAAATTAATTATGACTTTAAAAGTAATAATTCAATACTTTGATTAGATATTGGCCTCTTATATTAAACGCTAGTATTTCCCTTAAACAGTATAGGTGAGAAATACTTACCATGAGCACCAATATACCAGCAAATATCTACTTCAACCTTTCCGTCAACCACAAGATGCTGGGATCTATGACCTATAAAAAATATCTGAATTTCAAATAGTATGTTTTTAACGAGCATCCAGTAAATTTTTATCTGCTTTTTATATCACCAATTTTATTCAAAATAGATCGTGCATATATGGTCATACCGATTTTGGTAGGCATCTATTCAAGCTTATAGGAGAGTAATATGAACATCTCAGTCAACACACGAACAGCTTTTATTAGCCCTGGCGTTAGATTCGACCTTGAGCGAAGATTAGGACGAATGTATCGAAAGGCTGCAGGGTCTATTCAACGAATCAACGTTAACCTAGAAGATGTGAATGGCCCAAAAGGCGGCGTTGATAAACAATGCAAAGTTAAGGTTACACTGTTCGGGCTCCCGTCGATTCTTATTACTACTAAACGAGACAGCACAGAGAAAGCATTTGTAGATGCATTACAAAAAGTAAACCAGACCTTGTTTCGTAAGCTCAAAAAACATAATCGAGTTCGCAGAGCTACTCCCTTGCTCGACGTTACTGAAGAGGCCAATGAAGCCAAACTGGTTGTTTAACCTCTAGCAACAACAGGCTGCAGATCGATCAACCCTGACTGGGTGAATCGCTGACGCAGTCTGCTTTTGACGCTGCAACAAAACCTTTAATCAAGACACCGTATCCTCTCTCCGCGAAAACACCTTTAAAAATCAGGTCACAAAATAACTATACGAATTTACCCCTCCGCTCAGGATAGTTAGAGTCAATGATCTACTGTGATTTTTCAGGTAGTTTATGAACTACCCAGTATCCCACACTCATCGCGAAGACTAGTACTGCGGTGGCATAAACATACTCTGGTTGAACCTCTTTGTAATCCAGAATAATCACCTTTCGCGCTACCGCCATTAGGGCAGTAGCCATCACAATCTTTACATGAATCACATCATCACGTAGATAGACGGTAATATTGATAAGGATCTCAATGGCAATCAAGACTGCCATGAACGCCCCAAACGTTGCCAACATATCAGAGATAGTGAGTATAAACAGCGGCGGTGTTATGAGCTTTTGATACAGTGTCCAGCCAACATCAATAACGCCCATCACAATAACGACAGCCATCAATATTGAGAGTAACCGGACGCAGTACCGAACCAAGACATAAATACGAGAAATCAAAATACTTTCAGTGTCATTTTTCATCTTAAGTGTCCTATCTAATAAGGTATTGAATCACTCACTATTTAACAACAGGAGACTCAAACCCTTCTGGCTTCAAAGTCAGCACTGAGCAATTGACCTTACCCAAAATAGACTCTGCGGTATTGCCTATGATCATGCCAGCAACATTTGAACGGCACACAGTCCCCATCACCAAGATATCAATTGACTGATCATCGACGAATTTGGGTATTTCATTCTTGGGCTGCCCCTCAACTAAATGTATCTCTCGAATACGCCGCTTAGCATGCCCCGTTAGGGCGTCAACTCTCTCTTTCCTAGAGTGCTTTTCTTCTCTTGCCATAGCTCCGACCTCGAAGTCACTGCGCCGCCCCCAAGTACTAAGATACCCTTCACCCGCAAGGTGCCAGATATGAACAATATGCAGCTCTGCGCGATATAACTCCGCCAGGCTCAAAGCTGCATCAAGTATCTGCTGATTCAAGCCGCTATCAACATCAATGTTACTTACATCGATAGCTGCGGCTATTTTCATTTCAGGGCACATTTTTTGGTGGCCAATCGCGAAAGTTGGCGTGGGTGACTTACGCATCAGGTGCATCAAAGTGCTTCCCATAACACTACTATCTTTCTTGTTGGTACTAGGCTTAGAGATGGCAATACAATCATAGTGGCCCCGCAACGCACTTAATATAAGATTGATAAATGCCACGCCTGTTACAACTTCGCGCTCAAATAACACATCAGGAAGCTTTTTTTCTAAGAGCGCAATCATGGCATCCAGCCGCTCAAGCTCAACATTGATTGCGTGCTCTAGGAGTGTCGCAGGAGAGGCTCTCATATAACCCGAGATTCTAGAAAAGTCAGCGTCTTCGATTACAGTAATAAACTTAACCTCTAGCGGTTCATCATTGTCACTCCTCAAGCCGATAAGCTCACCCAAGCTTGGAGCAATTCCACCTCCTGGAGAAATAGGTACCATAATATGATTCAATTTCATTTTTAGTCCCTCTCATAATTTGGAAAATATAATCCAACACTTGACAGCACTAATCATCAACTAAAACGATTAAAAGCTAAGCCATTATTTCAACTATTAATGCTCGTAAAAATCAGATTTTAGCTAAATGATTACTCGATTTTAACGAACATAAAGTTATGCTAAGAGTATTGCAGAATATAAAAAAACCCCGCAATGCGGGGTGTCTCGAAAGTTCGCTCGAGCAAGGGAGTTAGAATGGTTTGTATTCGATAGCTTCATACAGCTACTTAATATAGCCTCAGTTTCTCAATGAACATTCCCTTAAAAAAGCAGTTTAATTCGTTCATTTAATAAGGAATTTTCTGACACAGATAAATCTTCGCCTAGATCTCTTTGGGGGCTTAAGTCTCTTTCGCGCTAACACCACATTGAAAGAGGAGGGTTGGCAGTCACACACCTTAAAATATCAGTGCGGGAGACAATCCCCACTAAACGATGCTCAGCATCCACAATAGGGATTGCATCCAAGCTATACATGACTAAGGCCTTGGCCACTCTACGAACATCTGTCACAGGATCCGCTGAAACAACAGATTTCCCCCTTGTTTGGATAACACTCGATAATGAAGTGTCCCGCCCCATTTGAACCGACGATTGAGACAAGAGCTTAGCGTATATTTGTTGGCGAGAGATTACTGAAACTAGCTGCCCTTTATTATCCAGAACAGGAACTACCTGATAATGCACCTGTTCGAATAACTCAAGTACGTATCCCCATGTATCGCTTAGCTGAACACTAACGACCGGTTGGCTCATAACTTGGTAAGCATGATAAACAGCTTCTTGCTGTGAGTTTTTCTTAAGCAAATTCTGATATTCAGAAATCGCTTTGACGGGCACATCATAGGAACTTCTGGCTTGCTCATTCTCTTCAAGCTCTACTTCTGTATAATTTAAACTCGGTATTGTCGAGGTATTGGCGGGTTTCTCAACCTTCCTAAGCTTTTCCAACGGCCCAGCGAAGGCCCGTCCACTCGGTGAATATACATAGAACATAGCAAAATCCCCCAATACAATTTATACGACTTAGATCATCCCGCCTTTCTGGGATCGATAAAAGTAGCTTTTTACTTACTAAACGGTCGCTTTTTTCGATCATAAGGAAAGCTTCTACAATACTGAAAATAAACATTAAGCTGACACTAAACAAACCATCATCGAAAAAACCGATCTAAAATCACATTATCTTCGTATATAACTTGCAATATTGATGAATTACGATTGTCAGTCAATACACCTTAGGGGGCTTAGCATGAGACATATCAATTACAACCACCTGCTATATTTTTGGACCGTCGCTCGAGAAGGCTCCGTCGCAAAAGCAGCTGAGTCTCTTCATTTAACGCCTCAAACAATCAGCGGTCAGCTGAAAATGCTTGAAGAAACTATCGGTGAGCCTCTGTTTCAAAGAGTGGGTCGCGGCCTAGTTATCACCGAGATGGGGCGCATGGTTGAGCAATACGCCGATGAAATATTCAGCCTGGGCGCTGAGCTTACTCAACGAGTCAAAAGCAAGCAGCCCGGAGCACCAATTACTTTCAATGTTGGAATCGTAAACTCCATTCCCAAACTCATCGCTTATAAACTTCTCGAAGCAGCTATGAAACTAGATGATCCGGTAAAAATCGTCTGTATGGAGAGCGACCTAGATAGCTTGCTTGGAGATTTAGCCGTTCACAAACTTGATTTGGTGCTATCTGATCGCAGTATTCCTACCGGGCTCAATGTTAAAGCCTTTAGCCATGAGCTAGGTTCTAGTAGCTTATCTTTCTTTGGCACAGACGAATTGCGGCACCAACATTCAGGAGAGTTCCCTGAATTGCTAAATGAGGCACCCGTTCTTCTCCCTCTGAATGATCATGCTTTACGTAGAAGCTTGGATGATTGGTTTGATCAGGTAGACATATCACCAAATGTCATCGCAGAGTTTGACGATAGTGCATTGCTAAAAGCATTTGGCGAAGGCGGTGCAGGTTTTTTTCCTGCGCCATCAGCCATGGCAAGCCAAGTTGAGCGCATGTATAACGTTAAGTCGATTGGTGAGATAAACAATGTTAGCGAACACTTCTTTGTTATTTCACCAGAGCGAAAATTGAAACATCCGGCTGTCGTTGCAATTACCGATGCAGCACGACGAAGCTTTTCATCTATTAGCCAAGCATCTTAGCTGCCGCTTCATCTGAAATTCCGCGCATGCGGCGCAGCATATAACGTTTTGCTTTGGCAAAGCTCTGTTCAATCGCGACACCACAATTTTCGCTCTCTACCGCTAGCTGTAAGTGCTCCCCTACACATGGGTGAATATTCAGCTCACAGTAGTAAAGAGCTCTATTATCATGTTCTTGTTGGCGTTCCTCTATCAACAGATTTACTGATTCAATATCAGTGTTAATGCCACTCAGGTGAAAGGAATAGTAAAGATCGACTGTTCTGCTCCAGTTACGCATTACGTGCTCACTTACATTTAGGTACAGCATAATTTCAACTCCGTGTTTTTTTACTATGCTAACGACCAACTACCCTAGGTATCCATAAGTTATTCACTCATAAATACTTCGAAGTATCCGAAGTATTTATGAGTGGCAATTTAAATCCATGCTTTCCCCCAGCCGTTTGGTTAAAGATCCAAAAAAAATTGATCAGTTTTTTTCGATCATATTGAGCTGAATATTCGACTTTTTCATAGCTAGGTAAAAGCATATAAATGTCTTCTCATCATTTAAAGCAAGGACCTACCTATGACAAAAGTTTTTCGAGAAATGGTTGAGCATGACGCAGCAGGGGGAATTCTATTAATTCTCGCGGCTTTGGCGGCACTCATCATGGCGAA
>NZ_LWGG01000803.1:0-3232 GCF_001635365.1 Oleiphilus sp. HI0128
GGAGCCCGGACTTTCCTCTCCTCATGCTGAAAACTCAGCTAAGCAGCGATTGCCTGGCAAACTCAGGAATAACAGTATTACGGAAATACAGATAATTCAAGAAAAGAATAGATAAATATAACTAATCTCGAACCGTAGCAATGCGAACATTACTAATACTCGTTAGATCAGAGATATAGCCACTGCCGATTGACGCTTCCTGCCCCTCGCGATCCGGAGGAGCAATTGTGGCTGCAAAGTCTACCTGCCTCTCAACGATATAACGAATCGAGCCCAGGTTTTGCTCCAAGACAGTTACAGTTTGCTCTATACGACTTAACTCGTAGCTAGTATTGTCTTCTTGATCACTATCGGAATCGAAAACAATGCTATCAAACTCATCATCTCGAACAAGGAAAACAGCATCTTCAAAAGACGAAGGCGGAAGCTCATCCACATAACTCACATCAGCGGAGGTATCAGCTCCAACTAGAGAGTCTTGAATAGTGAGATTACTTGCCCACGACTCAACCTCTTGAGTCAAAGCAAACTCAAGCACGTCAGTCACCTCATCTGGGTTAGCATCCTCAATTGTGATATCGGTCTGAAAAGGCAGCACTTCATAATCGTCATCAACCGTCAAGCCCGCGGCTGTAGGACCAGCTATATTAACAATATCTTCAGCCGAGTTTGCTGACACAGCCGAAACCGTCCCCATCGCTCCTTCTGAAAGCAACTCAAAAGCATGCACAGGAAAAGCCGTCGCCAAGCCCAAAAATGATACTGGGAGAAAAATATTTCGGAACAGTCTATCCATTATGACTCTACATCCGTTAGATAATTATTTGCTTATATTTTGCACGATTAAGAATACCTTCGCAATCTACTAAGCACATCGAATCACATCATTCCTTCAAAATTGCAAACCGGTCGTCGGTTTTACAATCACTTCTCTTTCAAACTTAAAGCCAGGTTGTATATTTCCTTTTTACTTCCGCCCACAACATCCGCCACGACAGCACTTGCCTTTTTTGGCGGCAGCTCTAGAAGCAAACGCGCTAGAAGCTTGAGCTTTTGCTCATCACTCACACTCAGAGGCTCTTCCTGTGAACCTTCAAGCACCAACACAAACTCTCCTCTAGTTTGATCTTCGTCAGCCTTCATCCAAGCCAGAACTTCAGACACCTCACCGTACTTAATCGTCTCATATCGCTTGGTTAGTTCTCGAGCCACACAAAGTTTTCGCCCTGCCAACACGTCGGACATAGCCTCAAGCGTGACCAAAATCCGGTGAGGCGATTCATAAAATATAACTGTGCGCCGCTCAGCAAGATAAGATTGCAGCACCTCTTCTTTAGCCTTTTTCTTAGCAGGCAGAAAGCCTTCAAAGATAAACGTGTCACTTGCAACGCCGCTGGCGCATAAAGCAGCAATCAGTGCAGAAGCGCCTGGTATGGGCCTGACGAGAACCCCACTTTCTTTGGCTCTCAAAACTAATGTATACCCCGGATCAGAAATCAGCGGCGTACCGGCATCTGAAACGAGCGCCACCGACTGCCCCTCTTTGACCAAGCCAATGATATAAGCACTTTTCTCAGACTCATTGTGCTCGTGCAGGGATATCATTTTTGTAGCAATACCGTAGTGCTCCAAAAGCTTTCTTGTGTGCCGCGTATCCTCCGCAGCAACAACGTCAACAGCTTTCAAAACCTCAATTGCCCTCAAAGTAATATCTGACAAATTTCCTATTGGCGTCGCAACAATGTAAATGGCACTTTCCAAGAACACAACCTCACTATAAAATACGGAACATTCTACATTTAAGCATAGACCCCGCTATGAAAGCACTTCACTTTTCTATTATTGTCTGCCTGTCTGTCATTATATCTGCCTGTGGCACATCGCCTAAAGTAAACCAAAGCAAACTAACAAAGGTCGAATCTCCCGCTCCAAAACAACCGGAAGAGCTGATTTCACTAGCACTAAAGTCCACCTCCCCAAAACAACAATCCAAGCTATTTTTTCAAGCCGCACAATCTTATTGGGAAAATAACCTATACGCACAGAGCGATGCTGCACTAGGGTCAGTTCAAATAGAGCACCTCAATGAAGCTGACGCTCAAGACTATCTTTTAATGTCCTTAAAGTTAGCGACAAGCAATAAGAACAAAGCACGCATTGAGAAAATACTGCCGCTAATCCCGAACCTTGGTTTATCTGGCATGAATGTCGACCAGCAAATCGAGCTTTCGCACTTATTATCTCAAGCTTATGAAATCACAGATTTAACTATTGAAGCGGCGATCACCTTAATCGATCATCGCGGCCTAATTAATCCAGAGCATCACCAAGACACAGACGAGCAAATCTGGCACCTACTCCGCTCAACTGAAACAGCCGACCTAAGCCAATACATTTACACAGGCGACAACCCTGACGCATTAGCGTGGTTAGATCTAGCTCGAACAATCCAGCTAAATCAGATCAGCCTGGATGCCCAATATAATGCATTTCAGGCATGGAACGAGCTGTGGCCAAGCCATCCTGCCAGCCTGAATCCGCCTCACGAGCTAAGCATTCTAAAACAACTCCCAAACACTCGCCCCGATTCGATAACACTTGCCCTGCCCTTAAGCGGGCCACTTCAATTGGCTGGAAAAGCTATTCGTGACGGCTTCATGGCTCAACACTATGCCAGCAATAAACAAAACCCAAACCACGAACCACTACAAGTTCGTTTTTTCGACACAGCAACGCAAGACATTTTGTCACTGTACAATCAAGCACCTGAGACAGGCAGCCTAATTATCGGCCCTCTAGACAAAGCTTCTCTTAAAGCGCTGAACTCCTTAGATATTATTAGCACGCCAACTCTCGCCTTAAACTATCTTCCAGCGACTAACGCAGGTTCAGATAAGCTATACCAACTTGGTCTAGCACCTGAGACCGAGGCCAGACAACTTGCTACACGCCTACACGACAAATCACTGAAACGGGTCGGCATCATACTGCCAGAGAATAATCTTGGCTTTCGCATATACGATAGCTTTGTAGAAAGCTTCTCTTCATTAGACGGGGTCGTTATCGATAGCGTATTTTACAAAAATCAGAAATCTCTCGCTTCGAGCGTCGCCCGCCTCCTCGGCACTGAGGACAGCCAGAATCGAAAGCGAAAAATTCGAAAAATCACTAACACAGCGCTCGAGTTTTTACCCAGAAGAAGGCAAGATATCGACGCACTTGTCATGATTGC
>NZ_LWGG01000804.1:0-11784 GCF_001635365.1 Oleiphilus sp. HI0128
CAGTAAAAAGCGACTTTCTGAAATGTATGAAGAAGCTCTTTAGTTGGTTTTGAATGCGTGCTGAAGAAATAATTTATAAGTAGGTGATAGTCTATCTAGTGCCATAACTTGCCGTTGGTGGTGCAATTTAGCTTTGGCCTAATCGTCATGAATTAGGGTACTGCAAAACTAAGGCTTTGCTTCTAAAGCGGCCTTTTTTGATATAAAGTTTTTGCTATCGCAAATATTTCGAAAAGAGCAAAGTGGACACTTTCCTTATGTCCATTCAATGATTGAAAAGAGGTATTAGCAGTGTTTATAAGTTCGTATGGAAAACTGTGAGTAAATTTCTAGATCGGTATCTTTTCTACACTGCATGCTAACAATACAAAGCGGATATACTTGTTGAATGATTCTCATTTGTCACCGCCCCTATTTCATCCCTTCAGAAAAATTAGAGATTGATACCGGCATTTAATAGCTCCAGCGCTTGAGGACACTTTTTCATAACGTGCTTGAAAGATTCAGAAAATCCATTCCTTAGCAAACTAAAGCTTACTTTGTTACTTGGGTTATAGAACTTAATTTCACCCGATTCACTAGATGAGAATAGTGCAATCATATCCTGCCAATTCTTTTTAGACACTTCATCTGATTCTGTAAAGAGCGCACTAGAAAAAAATTGGCCGTTAAAAACTTGGGGGATGGGGCCAGAAAAAAAGCTGAGTGCATTGTTATTTGGTAGCTCAATCTTTTCGTCCCTATGGTTTTTTACATAGAACAATTCGATATTTTGTTCATATTCCACATCAGGTTTACTTAAATTATTTATGAGCGCCCAAGCCACGCTTTTGTTATCACTTAAAGGCATGCAATTAAACTCAAACAAGTATGAATCATGCTCTTGACCGTGCAAGTGCCAAGAGACCATTCTCTTGTTGCCTAGTTGGTCATAAGTTTTGGGCGTACGCGTATTCCAAGGATATATTAGGGTTCTATCATATCGATATTGAATGCGACTATCGTCATCCTGTGTCATCACAAACACTTCAGCAGTACCAGAATTTATATACTCGTCCGACTTTTTCCGAGCTTCTGATTTATTTTCATTTATCAAAATCAAGCTTGGATGTGATGCGTCACCTGAAATATTTGGCTGCTCTATTGCGGCAGCTAGAGAGCTTGCTAAAGCCCAACCCGTTGGCCAATTCTGAGACACAGGCTTTGAATTCTTGTCACGAAAGACAGCGCTTGCTTTGAATACTGTATGCCTCAAATTTGCCTCGTAGTTTTCATCTTTTTCTTGGAAAATTATTTTGGCAACCATGGATACAGAGTGCTGGATATTCTTTTTTATTTGAACATTTGAAACTACAGACTCTGTACCACCAAAATTGTGTATTTGATAACTGTCACTTAAACCAGAACTAGACGTAATAGTTTGCTGATATGTGCTAGGCGACTTTAACCGGCTTGTGTATGACGGAGTCATCTCATAGCCTTGTTCTGATTCTAATATGTTTGTATCAAATATAAGAGACACAATATAGTCAGCTTCTTCTTGACGGAAAACTCTTGTAAATCCATTTCTTTCTAAAGCTTCTTCTACTCCGCCGCTTAGCCCGATATAGTCAGTGGTAGCAATTTCTACAAATGATCCAACGTGAGCTTTCTTATCCCCATAAACAAGCATAAATTTACCTGGAGCAGGAATATAATTTTGTTTGTACGCGGTCTTAAACACTTCAATTGAATGAGTTAAAACGTCCGATTGGATTTCATTGACGTGTGTCGCGCATGAAATTACTAGCAGTAACGGAGCTAAAATAAGTGCTTTAAACAGTTGCATAACTTACTCTATAAATATGAGGTTAAATTCTGTTGGCAGATACTAATTGCTCTCAACATAAATGATTAATATTTTAAGCTCAAGATGAATAAGCACTCTTGACAATTATTCTTAAAAGCTGCCTTTAAAGCTTTTACAGCATTGTGCCCGCTTTTGCTCAACTTCACTAGTTATCGCAATTTAGAAACTGGCTAAATTATCCTGAAAGAAGTCAGCAGCCTTATGTCTCGTTTGCGGACATGATTGCTGCAAGTGTGCGTGCACTTCCTTCAATAACTTATTCCCCATACCTCTATAGAGAATTCCAATGGAATCCGTTAGTATCATAGAAAATGCTAATGCATGGAAAAATCTTCAGGGAAAAAATATGGCGGAAGAGCTGAAAAATATAGAAGAGCATAATCCATCTTTGATTTTGTACTCTAAAGAACACGGGACTGGTATACAAAATAACTGGCTATGAAATCCAACTACGATTTGGTTTAACTAGCTTGAACAATGAATGTTATTAATAAAAAAGGAAAACTATGAGAAATATTATAGCTGTTTTATCCATTGCTATTTTATCTGGTTGTGGGTCTTCTAATTCGACAGACCCTTCGGTAGAAGGGGCATTCTCTTCGATTGCAGGTGTGTATTCCTGGGATGACGAAGATGGTGATGAAGGTTACACCGAGATTAAGTCCAATGGGGAAATGGCGAAATACGATTATTATGGTGATAGCTTCGACCAAGGTGATAATTGCTACTACATTGAAACAGATCTTCAGTATTTAACTCATAATTCAGGTACTAGTTATACTATTAATTATGACGTAGACCTTTCAACTATTTCTGAAGAGGAAATAGCTGAATACCAGCCACAGAATGTAACGATTGAGAGGGTCTCAGGAGGTTTGCATGTGACAGGGACTTATTATAATGGTGAAGACTATGACTTAGTATTACCAATTACAGATTTGGTGAGTTCAGATTTTGCTCCTAACTGCGATGATTAGAGTCGAAAGCAGTCTAAGGGTATACGCATTCAGTTGGCTTTCTCATTCGAGCTTCTCTACTCAACTAAATTAGTACACCTTATATAAAGACGGAAAAACGGGTATATGGAAGAAATCGAGTTACTAGCTATTGATATTGAAACAACTGGTTTAGACCCGAGAGATCATCGTATATGTGAGTTTGGGGCAGTCAAATTTAATAGCCTTGGCGAAATTATTGATACCTTTTCAATTTTAGTTAATCCAGGTCGTTCAATTCCTTTTCCTGCATATAAGGTACATGGAATTAAAGCAGAAATGGTTGAGAATGCTCCAACTCCAAGAGAGGGTTGGGATCAGCTTTTGGAATGGGCAGGATCAATTAACCCCTTTGTTTCTCATAATGCGTCATTTGAATGTGGGTTTATACAAGCTCTCTATAAGAGCAATGAAGATAAGCCCAATTTCAAAATTTACGACACACTTAAACTTTCACGAAGGCAATTAAAAGATGAGAGCAGTTATAAGTTGGAAAAACTGATTCCATCTCTTGCTGGAAAAGGTCATAGAGCACTACCTGATGCAGAGGCATGTGCTGAACTATTCTTAAAAATTGCAAAGACTTACAAATCCAACAGGATACCCAAAACTAATGAGAAAGACTTTTGGGCTATTGATTATTTTGAAGAAAACAAGCCTTCTAATAAACAGCTCAGCTATATTGAATCTCTTGGTGGCGATCAGGGCTTACCAAAGACCAAAATGGAAGCTAGTGAATATATTGATGAGCTGAAAGGTTTAAAGGAATCTGCTGAAAGGGAAGCAAACCGACCTTTAAAAGAATCTTCTGGAAGCGGCATGGTAATGTTTGCAGCAATAATATTAACCATCGTTGTAGTAGCCTATTTTGTTGGCTAAACAAATAGAACGGAAAAGCTAACGCTATGTCTTCAATTACCAAAACAGAACAACTGTTAAGAAATGCTCTTTCCTATTGTGGTGGTCTCTATAAACTTGAAATGGAAGGCTTCTATCCAAGGGCAGGTTTAATAGATGAAAGTAATCTTGTTCGGTTGTATATCGAGGCATTAAAGAGACTTTCAGATAGTAAAGATAGAGAATGCAAACCCAAAGTCTATGCTTGGACAGAGTATCTAAATGGGAAAGGTAAAAGGTTTGATGCTGTCATAAAGATTAATGATGACCTAGTCATATTGGAAGCTAAGAGGATTAAGCAGGGAAAAAGGAATGGGGTTAACAATGCTGATGCTGCTCTTAAGTCTATATATAAAGACTCAGAAAGACTGTTTAAAACGGATGTATATCAACCTGTATTAAATGACTTGGGGAAGCGTAGTGTTTTCACTGGAGACATATATAGGGTTTTAATTTCAGCGATTTGGCTCTATAAAGATCCAAGCAAAAATATTCATATGGACTCTGCCAAAACTGAGTGGTTAAGAAAGGGAGCATTTTCTCCTGATTGGAGAAATGCGTATACGGCAGAGGTTAATAACATTGACCCTAAAATAAGCAAGAAGAGTGAATTGGGCTTGCTCTTGGCTATAGCAAAATAAACAACGGAAAAATAAGTTATACCTCGCCATAGACACTTGAGCATGAATTATAATGCAAAACGAAAAGACCTCTAACTTTATTAATAAAGCCAGATCTGTTCATGGCGAAAAATATGAGTATGAGGAGTCTGACTATATTAAGTCAGCAATAAAGCTAACTGTTACCTGCCCAGAGCATGGAAACTTCTCAATTACTCCCAATAATCATTTGAGAGGAAAAGGATGCGCTGAGTGTGGTAAAGGTAAATCTCGCTTAGCCAGACTAAAAACAGTTGATAAATTTCTGTCCAAAGCTAACGAAGTCCATGGAGTCAGATACAACTATTCTAAGATTAACTACAAAGATACTCATACAAAAGTAGAGATCATATGCAAAGATCACGGCGCTTTTTTACAGGCACCTCAAAAACATATGGCAGGACAGGGTTGTCCAAGCTGCGCTAGAAATTATTTATCTGAGTTATTTAACTCAGATATGAGTCAATTTGTTGAAAAAGCGAAAGCGGTGCACGCCGATAAGTTCGATTACTCTGAAGCCACATATGTTAACAGCAAAACGCCAATCCGAATTATCTGTCCTATACACGGTGTATTTGATCAAGATCCTACTACTCATCTGAACAGCAATGGCTGCCCACAATGTGGGAAACTAATGGCAGCAAAGAAGAAAACTAAAGATACTGAATGGTTTATTGAGCAAGCTACTCTAGTCCATGGTAACAACTATCAGTACGATCAGAGTCAATATAAATCCATAAAGACACCCTTAACTATTTGTTGCCCACTGCACGGTACTTTTGAACAAACTCCTGATAAGCACATTCAAGGTCAAGGTTGCCCTCAATGTAAGTGGGTCAAAATCAGTAAAGCCAATACCAGCACTACTAACGAGTTTATACATAAAGCACATTTAGTTCATGAGGATCGATATTCATACGATAAAGTCGATTACCGTTCAGCTAAAGATAACGTCATCATAACTTGTCATCTACATGGTGACTTTGAGCAGACACCTGACTCTCATTTAACAGGAGCAGGCTGTAAAGTTTGTGCAGGTATTCCTGATATTGACACCGCCGAGTTCATAAAAAGGGCCAGGGAGATACATGGCGATAAATACTCGTACGAGAATTCTGAATATAAATCAGCAAAAACCAATGTGCGAATAGCATGTCCAATACATGGTGAATATGGTCAAGCCCCAAACAACCATTTAACTGGTGCAGGGTGCCCATTATGCTCAAGAATTAAGAAGCATCTAATTTCAGTCATTGATTCAGAATTAAGAGATGATCCGATGAACTGTTACTACATTGAGTTTATTGGTACCACCAAACATTTTTGGAAAGTAGGAGTTTCAACGAATTCTATTTTTGAACGATATCGTTCTAGCAATCTTGAAAGAGACCAGTTGAAGATCGCTCATTACGAGGAACTGCCTACCACAGCATACAAAGCTTTGTTGTATGAAGTCTATTGGATGATTCATATGGAGAAATATAGTGGTCGTTCTCAGGGGTTCTTAGAATATTCTGGAGGTGGTACAGAAACCTTTACTACAGATATAAGCAATGGACTATCACTAGCTGACATGCTTAATATGGCGGTTGGAGAATGGGGGCATTTGAATAAATCCAACCTTCAAAACCTACCAATAACGTCCTGGCATATAAAGCAAAAATTGACTTAACAATTAACGAGACAAATAGTTAAACGGAAAACGGAAAACGGAAAAACGGAAAAAGGTAATTGCATGATTTCAAAGAAACTCATTAAGGGAGTGACTATATTTCTTATTTCTCTTTGTATGATCTCTTGCGGGATTAATAAAATAAAAATTGCGGACAAAGCTACAGGCCCAAAGGAGTTGTACGTTAACCTCTCAAGTGACCCTCTTCTTATTACAATAGAGCTAAAAACCATACTCGAATCTAAGGGATATAAAGTAGCTCTTAGTACTGAAGAGTCAGCTAAGGAAGTAACTATTCACGCAGACTCAAACACTGAAACTACATATAAAAATGTTAGTTCCTCGAATAATCGGTATGAGTTAATACTCGGCTATCAACCTATTCAAGATAGAATTAAGCTAATTGTGGCATCTGTAAGGGATCGAGAAAAGAACAAAATTCTAGGTACTTGGCGCTGGTCTTGGAGTCAAATGATCCCGGCTCCTACTATCGAAGGTGCGATTTACCTAGTCGAAGAAAACCTCTTGGCTAAAGTATTTGAATAATAGCTCTCCTTAGGCAGCAATTATCATTTAATCAAAAAAACGGAACAGTAAAAAAGATGCCTATAACCGAAGATGAGTACGAAATAATAACGGATGAGCTGGATTCTGGAGAGTTCTTCGATATTTGCATGGTTGCTAACCAGGCAAATACTTCTGGCCTATTTGATGAATTAGATAATATACACAGGCTGTCAAAATCCGCTCTCGACTACTCTTTTGAAGCTGGTACACACGATTCACTTGAAGAGCTTCATAGTGAAGTTCAGGAAGTCTTGAGTGGTGTTGAAGAGTCTTTAGAGGTGCTTGAAAAGATACGCAAAGTCTTAAACAAGGCTGATGAAACTCTTTCTGAAAAACTATACAGCGACTAACTAAACACCGGAAAAACGGAAAAACGGAAAAATCAAAATGGGAGTTTGCAATAATTGCAAACTATTACTCAAGAGAACGGAAAAACAAAGATCTGAAACTTTAATCGAAGCCGCAAAAGCAGAAGCTAATTCTCTTGTAGTTGTTGCTGATAAGCGTCTAGGTGAAGCGGAAGACGAACTGAAAACGCTCCGTGTCCAGGTAAGCCAATTAACGGTTGATGAGGCGAAAAGGCAGATAGAGAAAGAGCAGTTTAAGCAGGCTCAAGATTCATTGAATTCAGTGCAGAGTGATTTAGCGGATCAAAAAACACAGTCTGTTAAATTAACGGCAGAAGTAGCCGGTTATGAAAAAGATGTGGCAAGACTAACTCAGGATTTAGCGGATACGAAAGTACAGTTGGATAAGGCCAGCAGTGCTCAAGTTATGCTTATTGAAGCTCAAAAACAACTCGCTCAATTAGAGCGTGATTTATCGCAGTCAGAGCGTGAAAAAGATTCGTTGTCTCATGCTCTTGCAGCGACATCAGGTAAAAAATAGGAGGGAGCAATGGTAAGCGAAAAAGCTATTGATCGGACTTCTCCAGAATCTACAAACGACTAATGTTTGCAATTATTGCAAAGCGCCTAAAACGATAATAGGGAGTAGGTTTGCATGTCTTCGGATTCAATGTGGAAATATTCAAGGCACATCGAAAGCGATATTCAGGATGTAATCTTACTTGTTTTAGATACTTATGGTGAAGAGGCTGTGCAGGAACTTATGCGTCTTTACAGAGAGTTATCTGTAACAAGCATAAATAGCTTTATAAATCAAAATGCAGAAGTAATATCTGAATTTGTTGGTAAAACCAGAAGCCAAAGGCCTGCCTTCATACGAAAAATTGTAAAGAAAAAAGGTGATGTCGAGCTACAGGATATATTAGAGCTTTTCGCTTGTATTATAGCTGCCATGCAAAAAACATCTGAATTGATGGATATTAGAGATAGGTTCTCAGAGGTTTTTTCTCCAGGGGCATCGTATAGACAGGCTGCATCTCAAGGGGTTTTAGCTACCCGCGCTATCTTAAGGTCGCTTTCTTCTACTTCTGATTTGTCGGAAGATGTATTGGATACACCAGGTATAGCACACATCGTTTTCAATCAGAGAGCGGATTAATAATGACGCTTTCTATATTATTTCATTCATAAGAGCGAGGGATACATGCAACAGTTTAACGTGCGAGAGTTGGTTGATGATGTAAAGGCGAAAGATACTTTTAACCAGGTTCAACTAGAGGCTATCAGTGTAAGCGCTCTTGGTTCCGATGTTATGTTTGAGTCAGATAAAGATAAGCTTGTTGATGTTGTTAATACGGCAATCGCAAATTCATTTCATAATGGAGCCTCAAGGGTTACAGTCCAGGCAAACGATAGCTATGGAAAGTATTTGTATATAGATGATAATGGTCGTGGTCTAAATCTATGGGAGTTAAAAGAAATATATAGCGGGGCTACATCAAGAACGTTTGGTGCAATGCTTCTTAAGTCAAAATGTGATGCGCTCGGAGTTCGTGTTGAATATTCAACTGCTCAAGGCTTAGGCTTTGGCACAGTGCTATATGTTTAGAATTTTAGTGCAGATAATATCCTTATATATCAATGACCTATGCGCATAATGTTGATTATGTTAAATGATATCCTCTACATACGTTAAATTTAGTAGTGAAAGCTAAACTTAATGGAACAAGCTTGTAGGTTAAGAAGGCGGATGTAAATGACGGAAGATAAAGATCGATTGCGACACTTGTTGACTATTGCTGATAAAGAAGCGAAATATTTACAGTCTACTTTTAATCGTTTGAGTTCTGAAACTATCAATGAGAAATGGGTTGTTGAGCTGGAAGATAATTTGGAGTTGGCTGAACGTGTAGATGCTTTTATCGGCTCCCCAACAATATAGGGAGCAGATTTTACATTTTTGTCCATAACGTGCTGTTATATAAAGAAAATATCTCTAGGTTTTTATAGCTTGATAGATCTAATTTTATCCATATCAAAACGAGCATCATTAGATGCCTTCCTTCTGAAATCGTATTCGCCACGTAAATTAACGTGCTTCCATGTTATCACTGAGCCCTGACTTATTGATTCAATGAGATCTCTTCTATCGTCAGGGTCTGACGTGTCAGCTACAAGGTCGGATAAATATAAATAGTTCCAGAGTATGATTGAGTTCTGGAGAAGCAGCTTGCACGCCGTAGCAACTTCCTGGTCTGCTAGAACACCTTCTTGAAAGGCTTGGTCGTTGTCAAAGAATACCGCTCGAGAGAATCTATTCGAAAGCTCGACTCTATTGAGTTGCTTTTGTATTTGTTGTCTTAGATCTTCGTCATCGAAATAAGTCAGAATGAACTGTGATTTAATAACCCTTCCAAACTCTTTAAGTGCTCGATACAAGGGGTGCTCCTTAGAGTATGAGCTTAATCGTTTAAACAGCTGTGAGGCAGTAGCTTGCTTCATCTTAATCGTTGCAATAAATCTTAAGATATCATCCCAGTGATCAAGTATTTGATTTTTGCTGACAGGACGACTTGGAAGTAGACGATATCCTTTGTCGTAAAAAGTTTTTCGCGCAGAAAAGCTATATATTTGCTGGTTCCCGATGTTGGCAAGTCTTGGTGCAAACGCTATCCCTAGAAAGTGCGACACAGCGAATATCTGCTCTGTATAACCATGTGTATCGGTTGAATGTACTTGCCTAAGATCCGTCACTTCATTTTGGAGTAAACCATCAATGACGTATGGTGCCTCACGATCGGAAGCGCTGAAGACAGAGTTGTGGAATAACGACTGCTTTTCATCAATGAATGTATAAATTGTGACGCCCTTGTCTTTGCCGAAATATTTGTAGGAATGATTCGCGTGCAAGCAATCTACATCGACGTTTACCTTTCTACCATCACTCGATGAGTGGAGAACTTCCGGATCCTTTAGATAAGCACTGGATAATTTTAAATTGTGGATTGCATCTACGATGCGGTTATTAGCTTTTCTAATATTTTCTAAACTGAAAAACCAGTTAACTGTGTTGTGCAGCGTGTGCTCCTGTATACCAGCGGAAATACTCGCGAGTTTGCCTAAGCCAATATTACAGCCCTTTGCAAGAATACCAGCCATTAGAGTTTCTTCCTTTGGTTTCATCTTTACATTTTTAGGGCTCAGGTGCTTAAAGTCAGCAGTGAACTGGCATACCTGGTTTACTTCTTTAAGTAGTTGGAGAATTGGAATATATCCATCCTGGGATAGGGCATCCGCAATAAATGATTCCTCTTGAAAGTCAGTTTTTGGCGTGCTCACTCTAGATACTCGGCCATCTTTAAAAGTGAGGGAGGTATTTATCCCGTCGGCTAAGTGCTTATTAACAACCTTGTATTTCTCGTGAAGGCCCAATTTTAAGCCCGCTAAATATGCTTCTCCGTCTATGTACTCAAGTAGATTGCACTCGCGCAAGATCTGGTATTTTCGAGCCTCCCAATATTCTTTATCAATCATGTAGTCCTGAATGCTGCGGAAGCGATATGAGTAGGCTAAATTTAAGTCCCCGGATTTGATTGCTTTAGAGATATAGATAAACAGCAGGCACTTATACAGAGGGATTGAAAAGTCATTACGCTCAACATTAGCTCGATCTTGCTTTGACAGAAACTTAATAGGTGGAGATTTGCCGACATTGCCCTCTGACTCTTGAAAGTGATCTACTGCTTCTAATAAATCCTTTGCCTTGGAGGTACTATCAAAATTGAGAGCACGTACGATAGGGGTCGCTTTAAGTTGAAGTCTTAAAGAAAGCGATTCGAGCAGTTGATAGTACGTATGATTTTTACTTTCTTTTCTCAGCTGATTATCCAGATCTTCTAACAAACTATAATCAATTTCGTCGTTCTTTTGGTAATCAAAAACCAGCTCTTCTATCTTGTGATATTTTTCGTTGGGCGTTGCAGATACGCTTTCAACAATTGAGATAATTTCTTTTGCTAGCTTTGAAATAGATTTATGAGATTTGCTTAACTCGTGAATTGCCTTGTCTCGTTCTTCTTTGACAGATCGTTCGTGCTCAGCTTGTTTGCTTGAAGCTTTGTGCAACGTTGATGTCACCGACTTCATCAAAGCGTCTACTAGACTATCTTGCCGAGCGAAGTAGTGATGCTTAACAAACCCCAGCAGGTGAAGATAAATATTTTCTTTATCTGTAAATTGCGTCAGTTGTTGAATATCGGCTTTGCGTACCCATTCAGCATAATACCTAGTCGCCTTGTCATTTATATTTAATTCGTCATAAACATCTGCAAGCTGATCAAACATATCTTTGAAAACGATCATGTTATTCACGTTTTGCTTAATATCTTTTGGCCGCATGGACTGATCAATGTTCTTATATGATGCTAGCGGGGTAGTTGTTCTGCTTCCGGCAGTTATGGGAGTTAATAGGGAGTCCAGTAATTCTGAATGAGCCGGTTTAATCGCCCTGCGAAGATTAGAAATTTGATTCTTCTCTGACTCGTTGAAAGCATCCGTGATTATTGTGTTTAATTCCGGCGTTTTTCAAGGTAGTTGTCGCCTGAGCATTTAAGCTGCTTGTTTTTCCTTCTCCGGGTTCAACTTAACGTCACCCACTTTCTCCCAGTTCCGCGTAGCTTTTGACCACCTTATTTGGTTCTTTCTTTTCATCTTGCGATAAAGCTCATCCCTCTTCGATAATATTTCTTCATCCAGACCTAAGTGCCTTTGCTCTGGGGTAACAAAGTTAATTCGACTA
>NZ_LWGG01000805.1:0-6807 GCF_001635365.1 Oleiphilus sp. HI0128
CGGTATCGAGTTTATCGAAATGCCCTGGATGCTTAGCAGTACAATAGATATCAAAAGCCAGATAAATCATGCTATCCCCGAGTCAACAGAGCAATATAGCCGCTTTTATGCGCTAGGAGCCGACAGCTATAATATCGCCCCAAGACTACAGCTATTGCACGAAGTTCGAGGCAGCCAGATGCAAGGCCACACCGGCATGCTATCAATGGATGAGCAGGGCATTATTAATCGCCAATTAGAATGGGCAAAATTTAGAAAAGGAAAGGCAGTTACCATTAAGGAGTAAGGAAATGCTTAGCAAAGGACTTGCTTATGAGCAGATCGCCGAGAAATACCTTCGCACCCAAGGACTGAAAAGCATAACGAACAATTATCGGTCCAAGTTTGGTGAGATTGATTTAATTATGGGAGATAAGAATACCCTAGTCTTTATTGAAGTCAGATATCGAGCAAGAAATAACTATGGCATCGCAGCTGAAACCGTGACCCCACACAAGCAAAAGAAGATTATTAAGACTGCAAGCATATTCCTTTCTCACAAAAAGCTATGGAATATGCCATGCCGATTTGATGTTATATCTATCAGCCAGAAAGAGAACAGCTTATCCGAGCAAATTCATTGGCACAAAGCTGCATTCGATGCATCTTATTGAGCTCAGTTTATTACCTAAATCACCTAAAACGGTTAACTAGAAATGTCCGAACTATCACCACTATCAAACTACCTATGTGAAGCTGTTGATTCTGCCGCAGCAAACCTTGAAGCACTTAGTGAAAACCTGGAGCAAGCTTGCGACCTAATTACACAGACACTTCTGAGCGATAAAAAACTGATTATTTGCGGGAACGGTCTATCTGGACCAATCGCAAGCCTTTTAACAACCTGCTTAATGAACCAACAGGAATTCGAACGCCCAAGCCTTCCTGCGATCAATATTTCTATCGATTCCACAACTATTTCTGCTATTGCGAAGGACGGCAATTACAACCTTAGCTATGCCCAGCAAATTAGAGCCATTGGTTTCGAAGGAGACACCCTGATTGCACTATCTATCGATGGCAACTGCAGCAATATTGTTCAAGCAATTCAAACCGCGCACGAAAAGGACATCAAGGTAATCACACTTATCGGTCATAAAGATGGGAAAATTTCTGCGATAAAGCAGGGACAGGATGTTGAAATCCAGCTAAACACCAATTCGATAGCGCGAGCGATGGAAGCTCAACTTATGGCAGTTAATGCCATGTGCCACCAAATCGAAAATCAACTTTTTGGTGGCGCATTTTAGTTAAGAAAGCCTAGAACAGGCTTTCTCTTTATTTAACTATCTTTAGAGAAGGCTTATGAGGCAGGTGTTCTGCCGCTTTCTTCCCTTCATCTTGTGGGTCATTCGGACTCGGCGGCTCTGGTGCACCAGGCTCAGCCCCGAACACCATACCCTGTCCATTTTCTTTTGAGTAAATCGCCATAATAGCTACGATAGGAACGTAGACCTGCATCGGAACGCCACCAAAACGCGCTCGAAAACTAATAGCCTCTCCATCAATTAACAGCTCATTAACCGCACCAGGACTAATATTGAGTATAATTTGCCCATTCGTGACATAGTCTTCTGGGACACTTACACCCTGGATACCGGCATCAACGACGATATACGGCGTCATGTCGTTATCCAAAATCCAATCATTTAGTGCTCGAACCAGATATGGCCGACTTGGAGTCATTCCGCTCACCCCTTTACTCATTATTTAGCGACTTAGTGTCGCATTTCTTTTTCTAGTTCAGACAAGCTAGCTTGAAAGGACTCACGCTGAAATATACGATCCATATACTTCGAAATCGGTTTTGCCTGGACATCATCTAACTCAATTCCCATTACCGGTAAACGCCACAACAAGGCAGAAACACAGCAATCGACAATGGTAAACTCTTCACTCATGAAGTAAGGCATTTCTGAAAAAATCGGCGCTGTAGCAATCAGGCTTTCTTTCAATTCCTTACGATACTCATTCGCCTTCGCAGCATGCGGATCAGCAAGAATTGCATCAGCCAGACGACTCCAATCTTTACGGATTCGGTACATCATCAAGCGGCTTTGCGCTCGAGCAACCGGATATACTGGCAACAAAGGAGGGTGCGGAAAGCGCTCATCCAAGTACTCCATCATAATATCCGACTCATAAAGTACTAAGTCGCGGTCAACCAAAGTAGGCAAGTCATTGTATGGATTATGATCAGAAAGCTCAGCAGGCTTGTTATCTGGGTCAACGTTAACAACGTCAACTGCGACACCTTTTTCCGCTAAGACTATTCTTACCCGGTGACTGTAATGGCTCTCACCATCAGAAAAAAACGTCATGGACGAACGTTTGGTCACAACACCCATATACTTACCTCAACCTTTAAATCAGATTTACTGCACTGATAGCACAGTTTTAAATTTGGGCAGAATTATACACGATTTACAAGCCAGTCGTGAAAATTCTCTTGGATAGAAACAAAAAAAGCCCTCCATGCCTACACATGGACGGCTTTTATTCTTCTTTCTAGCTAACTAGTGAATATCTCTCCAATACTCTTTGTTCAAGAAGTATGCAAAAACAAACAAAAACGCTAGGAATATAAGAACATTTCGGCCAAGTGCCTCACTTTGAAGCCTAGAAGGCTCACCAACATATTCTAAAAAGTTAACCAGATCATAGATCGCTTCGTCATATTCAGCAGGACTCAAGCTTCCTTCTGTCGCATATTCAGAACAACCACTACTCTTAACAATATTTCCGCTTAATGGATCAACAACAGGCTCAACACCTAACTCTGGCGCGACAGCACAAACACCCTGCAAACCAGCTAGTACGTGCGGCATACCCACATCTTTGAAAATTACGTTATTCACACCATAAGGGCGCTTTGAATCGGCGTAAAATCCACGCAAGTAGTTATATATCCAATCAGGACCACGCAAACGAGCACTCAAAGTCAAATCAGGCGGAGCACTACCAAACCAAACCTTTGCCTGATCTTCAGCCATGGAAATTTCCATTAACTGGCCGATCTTGGTATCACCTACGAGAATATTTTCTTCAAAAATATCATGAGGAATTCCTAAATCATCAGCAGCACGCTCATAACGAGCGTACTTCATTGAGTGGCAAGCAAAACAGTAGTTCACAAATAAAGATAAACCATTCTGTAAAGACTCATTATCTGAAATGTCTGTTTTGATGTGATCCATAGGCGCTGCAGGTCCACCTGCAGCAAAAGCACCTAAAGAAATAACAGAACAGAAAACCGCAATTAATAAATGTTTCATTATCCTGTCACCCTCTCTGGAACTGGCTTGGTTTTTTCAATCTTTGTATACCAAGGCATTAATAAAAAGTAGGCAAAATACACAGCAGTCAAAATCTGCGCCCATAGCGTTCTTTCAGGCGTCGCAACAACAACACCTAAATAACCGAGTATAGAAAATGATACGACTAACAACGCTAGCGCAACTTTACTGATCCAGCCTTTATAACGAATAGACTTAACAGGGCTCTTGTCCAGCCAAGGCAAGACAAACAGAATTGCTATTGCAGCACCCATCACAACCACACCCAAGAATGCATCAGGTACAGCACGAAGCATTGCGTAGAATGGAGTAAAGTACCAAACAGGAGCAATATGATCAGGCGTTTTCAGCGGGTTTGCTGGTTCAAAGTTTGGCTTCTCGATAAAGTAACCACCCATCTCAGGGAAGAAGAAGACAACACCACAGAATACAAACAAGAAAACAACAATACCGACAATATCGTGCACACTATAGAAAGGATGGAAAGGAATACCGTCTTTTGGAATACCGTTTTCGTCTTTATTCTGCTTTATTTCGATACCATCTGGGTTATTCGAACCCACAGTATGTAAAGCTAATACATGCAGAACAACCAATGCCAAAATAACGATAGGCAATGCCACGACATGCAAAGCAAAGAAGCGGTTTAGCGTGATACCTGAAATCAGGTAATCACCACGAATCCACAAGGACAAATCCTCACCAATGTAAGGGATCGCGCCAAATAGGTTTACGATAACCTGAGCACCCCAGTAAGACATCTGGCCCCACGGTAACAAATAACCCATAAATGCTTCAGCCATCAAAGCTAAATAGATCGTCATACCGAAGATCCAGATAAGTTCTCTAGGCTTCTTATATGAACCATACATTAAGCCACGGAACATATGCAGATAAACCACAACAAAGAATGCTGAAGCGCCGGTGGAGTGCAAGTAACGCAGCAACCAGCCATATTCAACATCACGCATAATGTACTCAACCGATGCAAACGCACCTTCAGCACTTGGGTTGTAGCTCATAGTCAACCAAATACCAGTAAGAAGCTGGTTAACCAAAACAACCATTGAAAGCACACCAAAAATATACCAAACATTAAAGTTCTTTGGCGCGTAGTATTTACTCATGTGATTTTCGAATGCTTCAACAACAGGGAGGCGCTCGTCAATCCAGTTAATTAGCTTTTGCATTATGCCTGCTCCTCATCAACACCAATAACTACCGTTGCATCATCCAGGTACTTATAAGGAGGAATTTCCAAGTTCTTAGGTGCTGGAACCCCTTTATAGACTCGACCTGCCAAATCAAAACGAGAACCGTGACAAGGACAGAAAAAGCCACCTACCCAGTTAGCATCAAATTCTTGAGGCTTCACTTCTGGCACGAATTGTGGAGAACAACCTAGGTGAGTACAGATACCAACAATGACTGCATACTCAGGGCGCGAAGATCTAAACACCCCTTTAATATATTCAGGCTGCTGAGGTAACTCAGACTGAGGGTCTCGCAACTCATCAGACAGCTTTTCAATATTATCAAGCATCTCTTGAGTTCGACGAATAACCCAAACAGGTTTACCTCGCCACTCAACAGTCATTCTCTGACCTGGCTCCAACTTTCCAATGCTTGCTTTAACTGGCGCACCGGCAGCTTTTGCTTTTGCACTTGGATTCCAAGACGCAACAAACGGAACCGCTGCTCCAATTGCCCCTACCCCACCAACAACGGAGGTAGCACCGATTAAAAATCGGCGTCGGCCAGCATTAACGTCGCCATCACTCATATAGGCATCTCCCAATATTAACTACGTACCAATATTTACGTAGTAGTTTAGTTATGATGACCCAGCAACATCTACCCCAGTATAAGTAACTTATACCTGCGTAAATAACGCCCAATCACTTTATCTTATCGACACTAGACTAAAATTTTAGACCGCGCACTTCAAAACCCACAGATAGTAATTAAATTGACCTGCCGCTTCAACAACTTTCGCTACAATATCCCTAATAAAAATAAGGATTAACATAAAAAAAAACGCCTGCCAGCATAACCGACAAGCGTTTCTTGAATAAGGCGTATTAACGCTTTGAGAACTGAGGCTTCTTACGCGCTTTGCGTAGACCAACCTTCTTACGCTCTACTGCACGCGCATCACGAGTAACCCAACCTGCTTCACGCAGTGCTGGACGCAACGTTTCGTCATACTCCATTAGAGCACGAGCAATACCGTGACGAATCGCACCAGCTTGACCAGTTGTACCACCACCTTTTACAGTGATTTTTACATCAAGCTTATCGGCCATCTCTACCAACTCTAGAGGCTGACGAACAACCATCTGAGCAGTCTTACGACCAAAAAACTGATCTAGTGCACGGCCATTGATCTCAATATTACCGCCACCAGATTTTAGAAATACGCGCGCCGCAGAAGTTTTACGACGACCAGTTCCATAATTATATGTAGTTGACATAATCGCCTTCCGTTAAATATCTAAAACTTGCGGTTGTTGTGCAGTATGAGGATGAACATCACCAGCATACACTTTTAGCTTTCTGAACATTTCACGACCTAGAGGTCCGCGTGGCAACATGCCTTTAACCGCACCTTGAATAGCACGCTCAGGAGCTTTATCGATCAATTTTTCGAAAGAAATCGACTTAAGACCACCGATATAACCAGTATGTCTGTGATAAATCTTATCTTTAGCCTTGTTACCTGTTACTGCAACTTTCTCTGCATTAACAACAACAATGTAATCACCTGTATCAACATGAGGTGTGTATTCTGGCTTATGCTTGCCCCTTAAACGGCTCGCAATTTCACTTGATAAGCGACCAAGTGTTTTGCCTGTAGCATCTACTACATACCAGTCACGCTTTACGCTTTCTGGCTTTGCACTTAACGTTTTCATTTATTCCGCCTTTAGCTCCAATGAGCCTTTACAAAATCCAAGTTCGATGGCAATTTCGCCATTCGGATGTCACGAATTATCGCGGTTTCACATATTGAGACGGGGCTGTACTCGCAAAGCTACACCGATAATTTTAGGGCGCGCAGTATAATATAATTAAACACAATTAATCCAGAACTAATTTAGTTTTTCTTTCATTGCCCCGCATAAAAAATTTCTTCGGCATTATCTCTCAAGGCTGCAGCCAAGATTTCAGGGCTTTCAGAGCGAATATTACATAGCGCCGAAAAAACCTGACGAATATCCGAAGGACAACCAAACTCTCGCCTCAACCCGGAAACTCTCATATCCGGGCTATCCGTCTCCAACAACAAACTACCCAAAGGGGCTGTCGCAACAGCGGATCGGGTTCGCGTGGCACTTGGCCAAGTAATAACGCAACCTACACCGATGCTTATCCCTTTGGCGACATACTGATCGAGCAAGTCCTTGCCTCCGGAGAAGGCATGAATCACCCCCTTCCCTGGAAACTTCTTTAATGCGGACAGTATCTGGGA
>NZ_LWGG01000806.1:0-1421 GCF_001635365.1 Oleiphilus sp. HI0128
TCGATGTGCTTCCCGTCAAGCCTAATTCCATCTTATTTAATAAAAACGGATTTTTATGTGTTAATTAATGCGGGTGGCGGGTGAATTCACTGTCTGGTGATGATCTGAGTCCAATTGCCGCGATAAAATTGCGTTATGCTTCTACAGAGGAAGCGATTTAAACTACAATATACAGATGTCTTAGTTATACCTATCCCAAGCCGGAGATTCTTGGATGCCCTCAGTTGATGACCTCGTTGCGACCGCGAGGCGTAACGAAATAATCGCTCGTAACCTCTTCGATATAGAAGTTGCGATTATGAACATTACTCGTTGTTCGGACTTCTTTATGGCGCTGGTGTCGCTGGTGCAGGAAAAGTTCGAAATCGAGCATGTGTGGACGGTTTTGACGGAAACGCCTTCTAACGCTCATCTGATTGATACTTTGCGCGAAGCTGAGCGTAAAGCTGATAAAGAAGCGCCTGTCATTCTGCGCACAGTGAGTATGGTGGATTTTCTAGGAGCGACTCAGAGTGTCCGAGAGCCAATTTTGGTTAGTCGTGACATCAAGCGCTATCACTCGCTCATGCCTATTGAAGTGAAACGCAATGCCGAGCCTCACGGTGTTCGTTCGCTGGCTGTATTGCCTATTGTGATTGATAGCAAGGTTGTAGGGGCTTTGATGCTGGGTTCAAACTCCGCCGAGCGCTATAGCCCGAGCAAAGATAGCTTCTTTCTGAAGCAGTTGTCTGTAAAAGTCTCTTTCTCGCTAGCGGGTGTATGGGCAAGAGAAAGGATTAGCTTTTTGGCAACGCGAGATCCGCTTACTTTATTACGTAATCGTAGAGAGTTAGAGGAAACGCTTGATCAAGAGTTAAGTCGTCATGCGCGCCAGAAAGAAGATTTGGCGGTCATGTTTATCGATTGTGATGATTTCAAGATAGTCAACGATACCTGCGGTCATGACTGTGGTGATAGTTATCTCAAGCATGTTGCACATCATCTGAATGAGTTAACACGAAAGAGTGATTTGGCATTCCGCTTTGCTGGTGATGAGTTTGTCGTGTTGCTGCCTCATCAGCGCCAAGAAGGCGCTGATATTATTGCAGGGCGTATTCGCGAGCATCTCTTGAATACGCCTCTCAGAGTCGAGGATAAGGTAATTCCTGTTGTGATTAGTTATGGCGTGATTTCGACAGAATCAATGGATCGAGTCGACTCTAAAATGATGCTTAAAATAGCCGATGAGCGGCTTTATGAAATGAAGCGTCAGAAACCTTCCAAACGAGTAAGTGTTCCTGAAACCCAGGATAATGTCGTGGTTGCCAAGGCTGGCCTGGTGAGTACCGACTAATACTCGCCAAGCTGTCGGTTTTATAGGCTTTTCAATTGCGAACTTTCTGTTCGGTACTGCCCTGGTGTCATACCGGTCCAACTTTTAA
>NZ_LWGG01000807.1:0-7944 GCF_001635365.1 Oleiphilus sp. HI0128
CGGCATAGTCGAATTAACTTTGTTACCCCAGAGCAAAGGCACTTAGGTCTGGATGAAGAAATATTATCGAAGAGGGATGAGCTTTATCGCAAGATGAAAAGAAAGAACCAAATAAGGTGGTCAAAAGCTACGCGGAACTGGGAGAAAGTGGGTGACGTTAAGTTGAACCCGGAGAAGGAAAAACAAGCAGCTTAAATGCTCAGGCGACAACTACCTTGAAAAACGCCGTGAGCCGCGGCTATTGGAAGCGCGCTCACTAGTTCAGCCGGTGTTGCAGTGCCGTCACCTAAACCCGGGTCAGTAATTTCATCGCCATCACGGTCAGCCCAAGGGCCGGTATCGACATCGGCATTACGAATCGCCAAGTCAACCGCCATGGTTGTAAGAGGTGTGCCATAGATTTGCTCGCCATTATCAAGAAGTGCTTGGGTAATAACGGTTCGCATTTCGGAAATAACGGGTGCCTGCCCCGTTAGAATATCAGTCGTATTTTCGTCTGATGTAAACTCCAGAATATAAGGAGGCTCAATTGGTGTTGGCAGCACCAGGTCAATAATCTGTGCTTGTTCATTAGTTGAGCCCGGTTCACCTACTATTGCACCTTTAAAGTCTTCTGCTGTGGTATCAACCGTATAGACAGTAACAATTGCATTAACTAGAGGCCCTTTAATACCACCGCCTGTCAGACTAACCGCCTCCGGCTCATCACTGCCCCCAGATCCCCCTCCACTACTGCCCCCATTACAAGCGGCTAAACTTAAGCAACAAAGCGTTAGTAAGAGTTTATTCAGATCGGAAAGGCGCATGATGTTTCCTCATTTCTATGAGCTATTGACGCTACCTTCCGCCCGGAAAATAGCGTTAATTTTTATTATTCAGACCTTTTAAGATAGTAAAGATTTTTGTGTGCGCCAGCTCACAAAACGTTCAAAGTGGGTATTTTTTAGACTTAGGAGAAAATAATTTTTGAGGGCAGATTCAAGTTATTGATACAAGTTCTTTTATTTCAATAATCTACTGATAAAGGAAGCTCATGAAAGGCACATAAAATATTTTTAGCTCAGGATATCTTCCCAAGCTTTTCGAGTTCTCGTTTCAAGGGCCTTACCCGCCACTTTCAAAAGGCGGCTATCACGCTGCCAATTTTGGTATTTTTGAGGATTACTCTGTTCGAACAAAGTATTCGTTGCAGCGATTAGTTCATTCAGCTGTGAGCGACAAGCAGACAAGGCAATATGTGCCGCAGAAGAATCTAGTTGCATGGCATTCACTTCTCGCAGTGACAGTATTAGCGCGATATGTTTTTCAATTGCGCCTTGCCCCCAATCTGAAGCAATGGCTTCGGCCATACGGTTAGCGGCAATCGCGGCACACACATGCAAGTCTTCATAAGTGCGAAAGGCCTTTACATATTGAAGGTAGCCATCCCCCTGCAAGATATAACTTTCCTTGATAGCGACTCGGTCAAGAATGACTTTTCCGTGGCTGATTTCAGGCACAAAACCGAGAGACGGCATCTCCTGAATCGCAATTCCTTCAAGCTGCGTATTTAAGGCGATAACTTTAATCAGAGGGCGGCCCGACAAATCAAGGCCATCTCCTCTACGCTCATCTCGGCAAGCAACGTAAATCATGCCGGCATCTTCGGCTCCCGAAACGAAAGACTTCTCTCCTGAGAGATAGAGCTGCGCCTTTTCTGTATAAAGCCGGGCATTAATAGCACGAGGGTGATTTCCTCCTGCTTCCGTCACACACACCGAAGCCAGTAGGGCTTCCTCCAAACCAAAAAGCGCTTCGATAGCAGACTGGTATGCACCTGCAAAAGCAAAACCGACACTGGCACTCATTCTGCCTGCTAGTATCGCCCGATCAATCGAGTTGGAAAAGCTGCCTGTAGCTTGTTTGAAATGAGCAAACCATTCTGACATCGGCATCGCCTGCCAAAGCTTTGTATCGTTCTTAAGCAACGATTCAAGTATGCGTTGGGAGTCACTCATTAATGCGCCTGATCCCAATTGTCACCTACTTCAGCCTCAACAATAAGCGGAACATCAAGATCTGCGGCAGACATCATATTTTCAATCAGTAAAGCTTTGACACCTTCAACCTGGCCCTCAGCGACTTCAACCACCAATTCATCATGCACCTGCATAATCATTTTTGCGTCAAGACCAGCACCTTCAAGTGCGGCATCGACCTTTATCATCGCCTTTTTGATAATATCTGCCGCCGTACCTTGCATTGGTGCATTAATCGCCGTCCGCTCTGCTGCTTGCTGAAGCATTTTATTTCGAGCATTTATCTCAGGAAGATATAAACGACGACCAAAAACGGTTTCGACATAACCATCATCATGTGCTTGAGCCCGGATTCTATCCATGTACTCAAGTACACCTGGGTAACGTTCGAAATAACGATCAATATATTGCGCTGCTTCTTTTCGAGATACATTGATTTGCTTCGCCAAACCAAATGCCGACATACCGTAAATCAAACCAAAGTTAATGGCTTTGGCTTTGCGGCGCTGATCAGCACTCACCTCTTCAACAGAAACATCGAAGACTTCTGCAGCAGTCGCACGGTGTACGTCTTCTCCTTGAGCAAATGCCTCCAACAAGCCCTTATCTTGAGACAAGTGCGCCATAATTCTCAGTTCTATTTGCGAATAGTCGGCTGCGATAAGCTTATAACCGTCGGGTGCAACAAAAGCCTGACGAATCTTTCGACCTTCGGTGCTTCGAATCGGAATATTCTGCAAGTTCGGATCACTAGAAGATAAACGCCCTGTCGCGGTGACAGCCTGATGATAAGAAGTATGAATTCTCCCTGTTCCCGGATTAATCAACTGCGGAAGTTTATCGGTATAAGTCGACTTGAGTTTTGCCAGACTACGGTGCTCAAGAATTAACTTAGGCAGCGGGTAGTCAAGTGCTAATTCCTGTAAGACCGGCTCGGCGGTTGAAGGTTGACCCTTGGGCGTCTTCTTGATGATCGGCAACCCTAGTTTCTCAAAGAATATCGCTTGCAACTGTTTTGGTGAACTTAAGTTGAACTCTTCACCCGCCAAGTCATAAGCTTCACGCTCTAGCTCAACAATTCGTTCGGCTAATTCCTGACTCTGCTGCCCTAGAATATGAGCGTCAACCACCGCACCTGTGCGTTCTATTTTTGACAGAATCGACAACAGAGGCTTATCTATTTCATGATAAACCTTCGCCAGCCCTTCAATCTTTTCTAATTGCGGATAGATTGCATGGTGAAGCGCCAAAGTAATCTCGGCATCTTCTGCGGCATAAGGCCCGGCTTGCTCTAGAGCTATTTGGTTGAAGGTAAGCTGTTTGGCTCCCTTCCCGGCGATATCTTCAAAGTGGATGGTTTTTCTGCCCAAGTACTTCTCGGCCAGAGTATCCATGTCGTGACGACTTCCCGTGGAGTTCAGCACATAAGATTCAATCATCGTATCGTGCGCAATACCTTGAAGCTCAATACCATGATTGGCCAATACACTTTTATCGTATTTCAGGTTTTGGCCAACTTTAAGCTGCTCACTACTCTCCAGAAGTGGCTTTAGTTGATCAAGTACCCAATCTTTATCTAACTGCTCGGGCGCATCCAAGTAATCATGACAAAAAGGCACATAAGCTGCTTCCTCTGCATTACAGGCGAAGGAAACACCTACCACCTCGGCTTCCATATAGTTGAGGCTGGTGGTCTCGGTATCAAAAGCAAATAAGTCCGCCGACTTAAGTTTGTTAAACCAAAGCGCAAACGCATCTTTGTCAAGAATAGTCTGGTAGTCGCAATTATGCTCAACTACCGGCTCTTCTGCTTGTTCCGCATCATCTCCCGCACTGTTCAAGGCTCTTTCTTGGGCAGTGACCCAAGACCGGAATTCATACTCGCTAAATAGTGCTAACAATCGTCGGTGGTCAGTTTCTTTGTGGCTGATATCCTCTAGCGCTTCCGGCAAATCTATTTCAGTTTTGATCGTTGCCAACTCATAAGACATCGGTAGAAACGATAAGCTATCACGCAGGTTCTCGCCAACTTTACCTTTCACCTCATCGGCACTATCAATAACACCCTGCATGCTACCATAAGCCGTTAACCACTTTACCGCCGTCTTCGGGCCACACTTCGGCACGCCGGGAATATTATCAACCGAATCGCCAACCAAAGCTAAGTAGTCAATGATCTGATCAGGGCGAACGCCGAACTTATCTTCGACGCCTTGAATATCCATTTTGGTATCGGTCATGGTATTGATCAGCGTCACATGCTCTGTCACTAACTGAGCCATATCCTTATCGCCAGTTGAGATCACCACATCGATCTTCTTTTGCGTTGCCTGATGCGCCAAGGCACCAATCACATCATCCGCTTCGACATCAGGAATGATGAGTAAAGGCAAACCCATTGCTTCAATGATCTCGTGAATCGGCGCGATCTGAGAACGTAAATCATCAGGCATCGGTGGACGATTCGCTTTATAGTCAGGGTAAATTTCATGACGAAAGTTCTTACCTTTAGCGTCAAAAACCACAATTACTTTAGAGCCTGGATAGTCGGTTTCCAGCCTTCTAAGCATGCTGATCACACCTTTAATTGCTCCGGTTGGCTGGCCTTTAGAATTAACTAAAGGAGGTAAACCATGAAAAGCCCGGAATAAATAAGATGATCCATCCACCAAAACGGTAGGAAGTGTTTGAGATTGCTCGGTATTTGTTGTCATAAATTGCGTATCTATAATTGTTTAGATGCTGGTAAGAGCTGGGTTTTGAAATTAAAAGTCCGGTGAGTAATCACTGGCACAGTGGTATAGTAAGAAAAAACGACAATACAGAACAGATATTTTTATTCGTCAACGCTCATACAGGAGTTCATATGCGAAAGATATTACGCCCAACTTTATTAGTAACTCTACTCGCAACTCAAGCCAGCATGTTCGCTATAACATCCGCACATGCAGAGGAATCTATTCAGCCTGCTGAGCCTGAGATCGTTATTCGCAATGAGGATAACAAAACTTTTTACGAATATCGTGTGAATGGCGTTCTAAAAGAAATTAAAGTCGTTCCAAAGATTGGCCCTACTTATTATTTAGTGCCTCAGGATGGCAATGCCTGGATCCGCGAAGATCGCTCACAAGTCCTTGTGCCTAGCTGGGTATTGTTCGAGTGGTAGCACTTCCCTCTTAACGTCCTCCTTGCCAAGCCCAACAATTTATTTGCGTTAATACCTTTGCTTAGTATGAATATTCTAATTTATCAGCGTATCGTTGGTGGTGAATTAAGAATTTGTGGAAATTAAATCCACAGCGCTGAGATACTTACAGAGAAAAGGATACTATCATGGGCACTATCAAATCTTACCAAGAGCAAGTTCAAGACATCGTTGAAAAAGCAATCGCTACTGTTGAAGAGCAGCACAAAGCACTTGCAGCTGCATCTTTCGAGTACATCGAAAAGCTATACAAGCTAGACACTGTAAAAGCTAAGCACGACGAAGTTTCTGACATCGCTTATAGCAAAGCACGTGAAGTAAACAAGATCGTTGCTGACTACGCTTCAGACATCATCTCTAAAATCGAGAAAGAAGAAGCAGCTCCAGCAAAGAAGGCACCAGCTAAAAAAGCAGCAGCTAAAAAAGCACCAGCTAAAAAAGCAGCACCAAAGAAAGAAGCTGAAACAGCTTAGCTTACTCTAGAGTTTTAAAAACAACGCTGCTATACCAACCCCTTTAGCAGCGAAGTTTCACCCGCCCTGTTTATCAGATACTAATCTAATTAAACTTGGTGGGTATTTTTTTGCCTCAAAATCCAGGCAGCAAATTTCAACGCTGCTTTGCAAGATGGCCAAGAATATGGCGAGATAACTCTTCGTATTTTTCTTGAATAACCCAGTGGCCCGCTTCCATCTCAATAACCTCATACTCAGCACTAACCAAGTCACGCGTACCCACAACCCCCGAGCGCTTTAACGCTACATCCTGATTACCCCATATAAAAGTCGTTGGTACATCAACTTGTCCAATGTTTAAACCGACATCAAATGCTGGAAAGTTTGCGCGATACCAGTTTAAAGCGCTCGTTAGTGCATGCTCTTGTTTGAGGATATTTAAGTAGTGTTCAGTTTCTGCATCCTCATGACTAGTCCAAACAGCTCGCAATTTTTCATAATCATTTTGAGCTAAGACATATTCGGGTATGGTCTTTTTCTGAAAGAAGCGAATATAGTCACTTGATTCGTATTGATCCGGATCTTCTCTGTAGGCCTTTCCGAAAGAATCAATATGAGGCACTGAAATAGCCACATAACTGATCACACGATCGGGATAGTCAGCCGCGAGCTTCCAACCCACACCAGCACCCCAATCATGGCCCACTAAGTGAAATTTCTTTATCCCTAGATTATCAGCAATCTGTAACACATCAGAAACCAGGTAATCTAATTCATACGACTTAAGCTCGCCAGGTCTAGCGTCTGAACTATAGCCACGCTGGTTGGGGGCAATAGCGTAGTAATCTTTGGTCGCAAGCTCATCCATAAGCTTATCCCACATAACCGCAGACTCAGGAAAGCCATGAAGTAATATAACCGGCGTATTTACCTTATCGCCACGAACATTTACCGAGAATTTCATGCCATTGGCATCGACTGTTAAATAGCCTTCAGGGTCCCACTTTGGCAGGTCACCTTTAGCAAGGCGCTTTACATACAAGAAGCTTACACTGACAACACATATCAGCAGACCCAAAACAGTTAGCGCGGCTTTTTTTCTAATTCTCATAATCAACCTATCTTAAGGAACTCATATAACCTTACCCACAAAGAACAAACACTCTGTGAGATGGACATTTATTTGGTCAGTTAGAGTAATGCCAATTCAGACTTAAAGAGAGCCACAATAATGAGAAATGAATCTTACCGGTGGGTAAATTACCTAGATTGAAGCCTTTCAATAATGCCCATCATTTTATATGTCAGGAGTGCTGCCGAAAATTCGTAAGCATGAAAGCCTTTGATTGGTGCGAACTCGGTAATATCGAAACCGATGATTTCGCATTGTTTTGCGACTGACTCAAATAAGGACAATGTTTGATACCAGCCAAGCCCACCTGGCACGGGCGTGCCTGTTGAGGGAAATACGGAAGGGTCCATGCCATCAATGTCTAGCGTAAAGAACACTTTGCTCGGGAAGTTATCAGGCAAATCTATTTTTTGGATATTTTGGGGCACTAAAATGTCCGCATCGATATGACGTACACCGTGTGCTTTGCGAGTCCGCATTTCTTCTTCGCAGTACGCGCGAATACCCAGCTGAAATAAAGGGACACCCAAATCAACGATGCGTTTCATTACGGAGGCGTGGCTATACGGGTTGCCTTCGTACGCTTCGCGCAAGTCGGCATGGGCATCGATTTGCACCACACCAAAGTCATCTATGCCAGCATCCAGAAGCCCTTTAATAATGCCATAGGTCACCGTATGTTCGCCGCCTAAGCCAATAGGGAAACCACCGCGCTCAATTATATTTGTTGTGGCAAGTGCGATGTTTGCAATGACTTGCTCTGCACTTCCTGCCATGTCGACAGGAGGGTGAGTATAAATACCTTTCGTACTAGGATTACTTGTACCGTCCCAAGTTTCAAGCTGCCAGGAAGCTTCTAAAATAGCCGCTGGACCTAAGCCTGTGCCGCCGCCGTAAGAAACAGACTCCTCATAGGGTATGGGCAAAATATGAAAAAAGGCGTCTTCAGGTTTAGGGTGTTTAAACTCTGAACCTAAAAAAATGGGATAGCCAGGCGCTGCGAGTTGGTCAAATTCGTTTGTGTCTAAATCCATGCTCTATGCCCCTTATGATAAACGGTTTTTGAAGTCGTCATAGCCGAACTCTTTGACTATTCGAAGCGTATCAGTTTCTGAATTCCAGATCGCGATAGCC
>NZ_LWGG01000808.1:0-833 GCF_001635365.1 Oleiphilus sp. HI0128
AGAAAACAATTAGTGAGTAGTGGTGACGTCTCTATCTTGATAAACGAAGATCCTGACAACACTATTAAAACCCCGGCAGGAGGAAAGCTACTTCAAACGCTTGCTTCTGAAGGCCTATTTCTATCATCAGCTTGTGGTGGCGGTGGTACATGTGCGCAGTGTAAGTGTAAAGTTTTAGAAGGTGGTGGCTCTATGCTTCCAACTGAAAAAGCTTACTTTACCAAGCGTGAAGAAGGTGAAGGCTGGAGACTCGCTTGTCAGGTTCCTGTGAAACAGGACATGAAAGTCGAAGTTGACGAAGAAGTATTTGGCGTTAAGAAGTGGGTTTGTACTGTTGAATCAAACGACAACGTAGCTACTTTCATTAAAGAACTGGTTCTTAAGTTGCCAGAGGGCGAGAACGTTGATTTTCGCGCTGGTGGTTATGTTCAGCTTGAGTGTCCACCTCACGAAGTTGATTATAAAAACTTTGAAATTCAAGACGAATATCGCGAAGACTGGGATAAATTCAACTTGTGGCAGTATAAGTCAATTGTTAAAGAAGACGTTATACGAGCTTACTCAATGGCAAACTATCCTGAAGAAAAAGGGCTTGTTAAGTTCAACATTCGTATCGCTTCGCCTCCTCCAGGAACGAACCACCCTCCAGGGATAATGTCATCTTACGTATTCAATCTTAAGAAGGGCGATACCATCGATGTTTACGGGCCATTTGGTGAGTTCTTTGCTAAAGATACTGACAACGAAATGGTATTTGTTGGTGGCGGTGCGGGTATGGCCCCGATGCGTTCACATATTTTTGATCAGCTTAAGCGACTTGAGTCTAAGCGTAA
>NZ_LWGG01000809.1:0-30308 GCF_001635365.1 Oleiphilus sp. HI0128
TACCTTCTGAACTAAAACTTGGAGACAGGGGCAGCCAAAGCCTATATAGAAGCCCCCCCCCTAAAAGCAATAGAAGTAAGCAAAAGCTGTAGTAGCGGCGAGGCATTCCTGTCATTTCTCGATGCGGTATTTTTTATGGCACGAAGCACAGCTCTGCCCAATCATACGAAACAAGCCAGCGCTCGGTTTGGAAGCAAGGTGTTCATCACTCATGTTGTCTAGCCCCCGTTGCGCTCCCATTGCTGCTTGACCTTGGGCACCCATCATTCCCTGGCCTCTCATTTGCTCCCCCATGCGACCATTCATAGGGCCCGATTCTCCCATCATGCTATGGCCGGACATATGATTTGAATTACCCATCATGGTATTCCCCATACCATTTTCTGGTTCCACATTCTGATTGTTGGCAGCTCCATCGTGCAAGGCCTGCCCTAAGCGTTCTAGATTGCGTGCTAAGCGCTGAAAATTCTCCCACTCATTCCATATTTCAGCAGTCGCCTCGCTAGGCATATTTAAACTGCCATCGGGAAAAAGCTTTGTCATATGCTCGCCAGAATGATCTCGGATCAGAAGCGCATTCCTCTTTACAGTTTCAGCGTCGTATTCTTTTTGCCCTCGCATAATCGGTTTTAGCTCTTTCATAGCGCCTTTTAGATTATCCATTAAATCCATACGCTCTTTAATAATACCGGTCGCCCCGCCATGGCCATAAGCGACAGCTGAAATGGAAAAAATAACCAAAATTATAATCACTGCATTTCTGTTCATGAACTCGTACCTAATCAATTTTCCACCAAGCGTTAGTTGAAGCTTACGCCTATAAATCACTTAATTTAATCTCTCTAGTTAACTACGAAAATGCCTTCAGGTGAAGCAAAACCAAACTAGCGGGTCGTTTCTCACTATAGTAAACACAAGAATTGCATATGTTGAGGTCTATTTATACATAAGGTGTCAGACAGACAATCGTGTGCGTCAGCACGATTATGTTTATACTCTCGAATATACTCTACCGATCATTACCCGGCTTGCTGGCCCTGACCACAGTCCGAAACTTATATAAGGCAAAAACCTAGTATGACCATCGACGCAAAAACGGTCTCGGCAGTACCCACCAATATCATCACCGGCTTCCTCGGTGTCGGAAAAACTTCTGCGATTCTGAACTTACTCAAACAAAAACCCGATAACGAACGATGGGCGGTACTCGTCAATGAATTTGGCGAAATTGGTGTAGACGGCAGTTTTTTTCAAGGTCAGAGCTCTCAAGAACAAGGCGTATTTATCAAAGAGGTGCCAGGCGGCTGTATGTGCTGTGCATCGGGCTTACCGATGCAAATTGCCTTAAACCAATTGCTTTCGCGCGCTAAACCAGACCGTTTGTTGATAGAGCCAACTGGGCTAGGCCACCCAATAGAAGTCTTAGAAGTACTGTCGGCAGAACACTATCAACAAGTACTCTCCCTACAAAAGACCCTCACATTGGTCGATGCACGCAAGCTAAGCGATGAGCGCTACACCCAGCATGATACCTTCAATCAACAGATATTGATTGCTGATATGATCATTGGCAACAAAAGTGACCTTTACCAAGACGGAGATGAAGCACAACTCACCCAATATATTAAGAAAACAATGGATAAAGCCCCTCCTGTTGTACTAACAAGTTATGGAAATATCGACATCGCACTTTTGAATGGGCCGACGTCTTCAGTGGTAACAGCCAAACATCACCATCATGAATCTGACGCACCTAGATTACTCATGGACTCGCCTATTCCGGAAACAGGATTTTTAAAAGCAACAAATAAGGGAGAGGGCTACGAAAGTATCGGCTGGCGCTTTTCGCCAGATAAGACCTTTAGCCATGCTGCACTTTTCAACTTCTTGAGTGGAGTCAATGCTGAACGAATGAAAGCCGTGTTTATCACTGACGAGGGAGTATTCGGCTATAACCTAACAACAGATGCCTTAACCGAGGTAGCACTGGATGAATGCCTGGAAAGCCGAATTGAGATTATTGGCAAGGGCTTAGCCTCTGATATCGAAACTGAACTGTTGGCTTGCATGTCAGAGCTCAACTAGTCTTTTCGAAAACGCTCTTTTAGATAATTTAAAGTACTTTGACCCCTTAAGGTCGCATCGGCGTGATTCGATTCATTAACCAAGCTATTCGCTATCAGAGGATTTTCCTAAGTGCTTGCTAACCACAAAAGCCAGATAGCCAACAAGGGGTCTTGGAAAGTCATGCGCCATCCCTTCTATCTCGCGGAATTCAGCACCTTCAATCAGTTCAGCATTTTTTCTTCCGAACTTGATAGGAATGAGCCGATCTTCGGCACCATGAATAATCAAAGTGGGTACATTGACTCGCTGTGTAATCTTTTTGGTTTTCTTAGTCGCTACAATCGCAGAAAGCTGTCTTTTTGTACCGTACTTTTCAGCATCACGCGCCAGAGCTTTCCGGAGTCGAGATTCTAACTCTTCTTGCTTTGGCGGGTGAGTCCTGCTGCTAATCAAACGGACGGTTTCCATTTTCAGGTCTAGCTGTTCTTCTTCGGCAGCCTGGCTCGACTTAAGCAAATGAAGCCCCAGCTTCATATTCCAAGGCATCACTAAACCACGACTATCTGCCGTAGACATGATCGAGGTTAAGCTAATAATACGATCATGATAAATACCAGCAATGATTTGAGCGATCATGCCACCCATTGAAGCTCCGACAATATGGGCCTGTTTACACTTTAGGTGGTCAAGCAGACAGACCGCGTCGTGGGCCATATGATATAGATCGTAGGGTGCGTCTATCTTCAAGCCAAACCAGTTTGCCAATACCTGTTTCAACACACGAGGAGCTGCATAGTGATCAAACTTGGTAGAAAGGCCAATATCGCGATTATCAAATCGGATAACGTAATAACCTTCTTCAGCAAGCAGATGACAGAACCGGTCAGGCCAAACAATCATCTGGGCACCTAAACCCATAATCAGAAGTACGGCAGGCCTTTTAGGGTTTCCGAAGGTCTCGTATTCAATACTTACATCGTTACATACAGCTTTAGGCATGGTGACAGCACGGAGGAAAAAACAATAACAATGGGTTTAAGTTTAGATGCCGATCGGAGATACGATGTGAAGGTTTTGTGTCAGTTCGGGCAATACAATTCGGTGGCAATGACCAGTTTGCCTTAGCGAGTTTCACTTGATATTTGTTCATATTGGGAATATATTCCCAATATGAACAAAGAAACGTTAAGCTACAAAAACACCTTAAGCCAATGTGTCATCTTTATGATGAAACCTTTGGTGCGCATACTCCTGAGGTCAGGAGTCGGTTTCTCTGACTTTGCCGAATGGGTAAAACATGCCTATGTGGCCGTTGCAGAAGAAGAGTTCACTGTCGATGGAAAGCCCCAGAGCACCTCTAGAATTTCGATTTTAAGCGGACTTCATCGAAAAGAGGTTGCACGAATTCGTAAAGAACTTGATGAAAGCAAGATTCCCACCACAACCACACCTGCCAACCGGGCAGAGAGAGTCATTAACGCATGGCTTAGGGAGCCGGCTTATAGCCGCGATCAAAACGCACCGCTAGACCTCCCTTTTAGCTCGAGTAACGCTGACACACCAAGTTTTGAGTCTTTAGTCAAAGAATATAGTGGCGATATTCATACAACGACCTTACTTGAAGAACTTACCCGTTTAGGTGCAGTGGAGAAACTTGAAAATGAACACCTACGGCTAAACCAATCCGGCTATATCCCGATACCCGAAAGCCTTGATCAGATTGAAGTCGCCGCACAATCAGCACACGATTTAATATCCACACTAAGCAACAATTTAAATCCAGATTCAGACGAACCTCGCTTCCAACGATCTGTTGCTTACTTGCACCTATCAAGTGACTCTATTCAAGAATTTAAACAATACAGCAAAAAAGAAAATGAAAAATTGTTGCTCAAGCTGAATAAGTGGCTTGCACAGCACGACATGCCATTAGCCGAACAAAAACACGCTTCCAATCAGTACAGAGCGGGAGTTGGAATTTATTATTTCGAAGAGCTCAACAATAAATCGAGCCAAGTTTAAAGGACCAACTGCAATGGACATTCAACATAAACTTAAGCCAAGTTTGTTTCTTCTCACCTTGAGCTTACTGTCATCTGTTTTCGTTGGCTGTAGTGAGTCCGAGAATGATGGCGGAATTACCGGAACGGGCGGCCCTCTGGAAAGCTACTTAAAGCACGGAATTGCTTCGAATAACCAGAACCCTAGCTATTGCGATATTTGCCTCGATGCCCCCGTACTCGAAAGCGATGGAAGTGCAGATGCCTCTTCTGACGAGTCAAGCGATAGCTACTCCCGAACTAATACTCAAGAAACAGGAGTCGATGAACTCGACTGGCTTAAGACCGACGGAAACCTGATATACAGCTACAATGGAGGTTCCGACATCAATATATTTGAATTATCGGAACAGACAGGTAAACACGAAGCGCTCAATACCATTACCCTCTCTACTTCACGTCATTACTTACAGGGCTTGTATCTGGAAGAAACACTCGAAAACAAAAAACTTATTTCAATCGCTAACGAATACGCTCAAGTCTATAGCGACTACTTCTGGCACTGGAGTGATAGCCGTATCAGTATTGATATGTATGACGTGGAAACACCTGAATCCACCATAGACAAAACCACATCTATACAGATAGAGGGTCAGTATGTCAGCAGCCGAAAAATCGGCTCAAAGCTCTATATCATTAGCCAATACAGTGCCTACCTCGACGACTATGTAATCTATCCCTATGAAGAAGATGATATTAGCCGTAACGAGTCATTAATCAGCAAGGCCACATTAGAAGACCTACTCCCAAGCGTCACCTTAAATGGCCAAACAAAGATTTTACTAGGTGAAAATGATTGCCATATTCCTAACGAGCCAGAAGATTCAACACAACCTACCCTGGCTATCGTTACTAAAATCGACCTTGGCGCTTCACATGATATGGCGCTTTCAGATATAAAATCCAGCTGCATCGCCGCCCCCATTGCCACAATCTACGCATCATTGAACGCCGTGTATATGGTAGAAAATGAATACAGTTACGAAAACGCAAATGATTCATCTTATAGCAGTACGGTCTACAAGCTAGACTATTCGGACAATGGTCTAGAGTTTGCTGGAAGCGTAGCCCTAAGCGGCCAAGTAGGCTGGAATGAACAGTTCAGACTTAGCGAGTATCAGGATCATCTGCGAGTCGTGACCACTGACCATTCCAGCACAGAGAGAAATATACATCGGCTACATACCATCAATATTGATGATACAGAGCTGAACCTGAATGCAACAATCCCTAATGAATCGGCTCCGGAAGCTATCGGAAAACCAGGAGAGTCAATCTACAGTGTTCGATTTGACGGTGACAAAGCTTATATCGTGACCTTTAGACAAATCGACCCATTTTATGTACTTGACTTATCTAATCACGACTCTCCTCGCGTCGCAGGTGAATTAGAACTGCCCGGCTTTTCAAACTACCTTCACCCCTTCGGCGATACACTTGTCTTTGGCCTAGGCCGCGGCTCGGAAGGTGGCGTCGCAACAAATAATATCAAACTCGCACTGTTTGACGTGAGCGATATGAGCAACCCGCTATTAGTGAATGAAGTACTGCTTGAAGGCGACACATCATATTCTCCTGCCGAATACACTCATACGGCCTTAAGTATCTTACCCGGCAACGATGAACACTCATGGCGTCTAGGTTTTTCAGCGAGCATATTAGAGGACTGGCAGTGGCAAAAAGACGCCTACTATCTTTTTGAGGTCAGAGATACTGAACACCCTGAGGGTGCTAGTCTAAATCAAGCCGGAAGCATAGTCGGTAGCGAACTCGGCACCGGGCAGTCAGGTAGTTATTACTATTCATCCTACGACCGAGGGGTTCTCACTGGCACTCACGTTCACTACTCTCATAGAGGATACTTGATCACAGAATTGTGGGATGACCTGGCTAACCCCGCTGACTGAATGAAACCCTTTTTTAAGCTTGTCGAAGCGTCAAGCTTACTTAGATGTAGGTGCAAACATTACATTTTCGACGCTACGTTTTGCCGGTTGATAAGTGTTCACTTTATGCTCGGCAGGGTAACCGATCGAAAGACCGCATAGCAGTTTATAGTCTTCTTCTATATCGAAATGCTTTTTGATCGGACTTGCCCAAGTGGCAATAGCGGCTTGAGGACAGGACCCCAACCCTTCTTCTACGGCAGCGAGCATGAGTGATTGCATAAAGATACCGGCGTCCAAAGCACTATAAAGACCAAGTTTGTCATTGATAAATATAAAAATTGCAGTGGGCGCACCAAAAAACTCAAAATTCTTTTGCATTTGCGCCTCACGTGCCTCGTAGTCACTTCTTTCAATGCCCAGTGTTTCGTATAGCCCCATGCCACAATCAAACTTGCGTTTCTTAAGCTCATCAGGGTAACTGACGTCGGGGTTATAATCGCCGTCGGGCAAAACACCACTTGTTAACCCCTGCCAAATTTTGCTTGGTAACGGAAGGCGCTTAATCCGGCTAGCTTTGGCGAACTTGCTAGATAATTCGTCAGCTATCTTATTTTTTGTGCTACCGCTAGCAATTGCAATTCGATAAGGTTGAGAGTTACCTCCACTGGGTGATAGCAATGCTTTGCTGATAACGCGCTCCAAGACATCATCCGGAATACTTACAGGTGTGAATTGACGAATGCTACGGCGCGTCTTCAAGGCTTCAGAAAGTTTCATAATTCGTCCTCATGTACCAATATTTCGAAGGTGTGTATGCAAGTATAAGCACGGGCTATTGGTTTATATATAACCTATAATGAAAGATACTATTGCGTTATCTGCAACTTCTCCCAGAAATGCACGTTAATGACACGCAGAAGAAGCTCGTCGTAAATGACGTATTATCGGTTTATCAGGCGGTCAAGGCAGGTATGGGAATCTCTATGCTCCCCAGTTATCTTATCGAAGAGGACATTAAAGCCGGGAGACTCGTCGAACTGTTCTCAGGACAAAAGAATACCCCCATGAAGTTTTTTTACTGTTCCCCTCAACTGAGTTTATGCCTTTAAAGTTACGCGTTTTTATAGATTTTATGTTAGATCAATTTGTCGATGCGTCTTAATACTCAAGGTGAGTGTCAGCTTGGCCAGATTCGATTAAAAGGTTGACGCCGCAATGTCGAATACCGGTTCGAGAAAAAAGCTTCGAATTCCAAACTACTCAAAACAGCAAGATGAGCAAATCAGCCGAGTTTGACCTCATTCACTTATCAACAGTCACCATGAGATATCGCTGCCAAAATACCTTTCATTGCCACATCTCTAACCCTGTCTATACTGAATACAAAAAGAACAAGCCATTCCTTCAATCAAACGGCCTTCAATATGTTTCGCGATGCAACAATACGTCTAAAAGTAATATCTGGATTTGCCCTATCCACACTCGTTATCCTTTTGGTTGGACTGATCGGTTTTAATGGTATTAGTAAGCTATCAGATAACCTATCATTTATCGTGGGTCCAGCATGGGACAGCGCTGATGGAGCGATGGAGGCAGAAATTGGTCTGGAAGCTCAAATGCTTGCAGTAGAGAAAATCTTTCAAGGTTATCATTACGATAAAGGGCTAGAGTCAATCAAGGAAGCCCAACAAAGCACCGATGAAGCGATAGATCAGCTCCGCGATGCAGGGCTCATGGACGCCACTCAAATCGAAAATTTTTCCTTAAACAAAAGTCAGTATAAAAAGCTGCTCGAAGAAGTGCTAAAAGAGTATAAAGACTTTGCCTTCTTAAAATATCAATATGATGAAAATGCAGAAAAATTCGTCAAACTAAGTAGCGAAATAGAAGCAATCGGAGATTCAACGGTCGAACAACTAGAAAAGTCCCCCTCTCAATTAGTCACATGGGATACTGGCCTAGATAATATGTGGTTGGCTGCCGATGGCGCAATGGAGTCTAGTATCGGCTTACTCTCTGGTCTCTACCATATGGCTCGTTTTATCGCAAAGAGCGAAGAGCATAGTGCCGCACAATACAATCTGAACGAAGCGCTCGCATTCCAAAAAGAAGCAGCAAAGGAAATGTTCAGTACTGGTGCATTCAAATTAAATGCAGGAAGCAAATGGCAAAACCTTAGTTATGAAGAGGCCTACACAAAACACTTAGACAAACATGAAGAACTAACAAAAAAGCTGTTTGCAGCAACTCACGCATATCAAACAACTCATATCAAATACATCACAATTGCTGACCAACTCCTGGTGCAGTTGGGTAAATTTGAAGAAAGCGGAGATCGAGTAGTTGAAAATGAAGTCGATGTCATTAATCAAATTCAACAGGCGACACTAAGCGTTATGACGATGACTGCAATTGGCGGCGTCGTGGTTGTGATTATCTTCTCTTTACTTCTACTGCGCTCAATCCTCAGCCCCTTAAACGAAATTAGCACGCGAATTGAAGACATAGCACAAGGAGAAGGAGACCTCACACTGCGTCTCAACATGGAGTCAAAGGATGAACTCGGCACCCTAGGAAATCACTTTGACAGCTTCCTTGATAACATCCATAACATTATTAGCCAGGTATCTAGTCGTTCTGTAACAATGTCGGCAGAGATCACGGAAATGGACAACGTTGCTCAACGAACAAATGAGAGTGTAGACGAACAAAGACGTCAAACAGACCTAATCGCTACAGCCATCAATCAGATGTCCTCAAGTGGTCGAGAAATTGCTCAAAATACCGAAAATGCGGCGAGAAGTGCGACCGAAGCGAAAATTGTCAGTGAAGAAGCCGAACAAATTGTCACCGAAGCAATCTCGACTATCGGCAGTTTATCAGCTGAAATTGAGGATGCCACAGGCGTCATCTCAACACTTGAAGATGAGGTCAATCAAATTGTAAACGTCCTCAACGTGATCGTTGGAATCGCGGAACAAACAAACCTCCTTGCTCTCAATGCCGCAATCGAAGCTGCGCGAGCAGGTGAGCACGGTAGAGGATTTGCTGTTGTTGCTGATGAAGTTAGAGGCTTGGCAGGACGCACTCAACAAAGCACAGAAGAAATACAAGAAATGATTGATCGACTCAAAAGTGGATCACAGAGAGCCGTCGAAGTCATGACACGAAGTAATGAACAAAGTCAAAGTACCGTTCGTCAAAGTGAACAAGTACAACGATCACTTAACCAAATTGCTTCTTCGATTTCAGTTATAAATGAGATTAACCAACTAGTAGCAAGCGCTTCAGAAGAACAGTCATGCGTGTGTGAAGAAATGGAGAAGAATGTTCAAACGGTTGTTGAAGTCGCCACCACGACCAGCGAGGGCATGGAACAAACTTCTGCAAGCTGCCAACAAGCAAACCAACTAAATCAGGATTTGTCCGACTTAGTTAACCGCTTTAAGGTCTGAGCAAGCTTATTCAATTGCTCAATAAAAAGGAAACTGATAGTCACTGCTGTATCATATTTTTTTAATCGTTCTATGTATACGAATCGATTAACTAGGTCTATATAGGAAACGCAAAGACACAGCAGAGATTAGGTTTACTACTCACCTAAGTCGAGACAAGTAGATCTCATAAATTTCAGAGGGACTATAAACCAAACCGCTTACATTGGTTAAAATTAGATCCCTCCGTCGCTTTTTGACTACTGCATGCTTTGTATTTGTACGCCGTGTAGATATCGACCCGATTCGATCTGGGTTGTTCGTACAACCGTCGCCTTGCTAACCAAGTCGGGCACTATTCCCATCTCTGAGCGGATACAGGCCTCAATACATTCACCTGCGTTAATCGCCCTATCAAGTTCAACTTGCATGCCATTTACACTAAGATCGAGGCAAGTGCCCTCAATATAGTTTCCAGTATCCAGTTTTACCTGGATAGGCGTGTCTAGCTTCATACGGATATGGTCACGTTTCTCATCATAATTTCTAACATTGATCATAGATAATTCCTCAACAACTGGATGCAGGACTGCTCAAGGCCTAAAAGTCAGACTCTTGAACCAACACTAAATATTAATCAAAGGTCGTACCGTAAAAACAGATACTTCTTACCATCAACACCTTGCGGCACACTTCTAGAATTTGAATAAAGCAAGGCACTAATAATTGGTCAAAAAAACGGCAATGATCATCCGAGTGGGAATTGGCGTCTGAGTAAAGTGCCTCTCCCCCTTTATTTCTCTTCTCATTGACATTACTGGTAATGACATTAGGATACTTAGCCTGAAACGTATCACCATCCTAAAAGAGTATTATCACACATGAAAAAATTCTGGCTCATGCTACCTGTGCTGTTTGCACTAGCTTTAAACGCCACGCACGTCGATGCCAAAAAGTTCGGCGGCGGAAAGTCGTTTGGAAAGCTATTTCAAACCAAGCCTTCTCCTGCTAAAAAAGCTGCGCCAAATAATTCAGGAGCTGCAAAACAGAAAGCGCCGGCCAAGGGCGGTATGGCGAAAGGTTTAATGGGTGGCCTTCTCGCTGGTGGCTTAATTGCAGCTTTAATGGGTGGAGCATTTGAAGGCATTCAAATCATGGATATAATTCTGCTCGCTTTGGTGGCCTTTATTCTGATTCGCTTATTTAAAGGTATGATGCAAGCTAAAGCAGCCTCCATGGAGCCTCAACCAGCTTATTCTACAAATCAATTCAGACAAGAGAGCCAAACAGACGCCCAACCAAGCAAGTTCTTGGCGGGTCAGTTTCCTCAGTCATCTTCCGGCAATCAGCCAACAGCTAACCAGAACAACGATGCTACCTTTAATGAAGAGCAAACTTCAGGGTTTGGTTCGTATAATGATGTACCTTATAACCTGCCTGCAGACTTTGATATCAACAATTTTTTGGCCGGCGCTCGTGAGCATTACCGTACCATCCAGCTAGCCTGGAATGAGAATGATCTAAGTAAAATTGAGGAGTACGTTAGCTCAGAGTTGTTTTCCCATTTAAAAGAAGAACGTGCAGCGCTTGAAGGTGAACAGCACACGAATGTGCTGTTTATTGATGCCCAGATCGTCAGAGCTGACCAATCAGCAGGCTTGGCAGAGCTAAGCATTCAGTTTAGTGGGCGCTATAGTGATGAAACCGAAGGAGTTGAAGAGGATATTACAGATCTTTGGCACTTAACCAGAGACACCCGCGATAACAATGCGCCTTGGTTAATCGTAGGAATCGAAAACTAAGCTATAGTTTCTAACAACTTCCTGACCATAAAAGCAGCTTACATACAACTGCCATAGGATCTTTATGTTTAGAATTTTAGTGCTGATCGTATTTTTAATTTCATGCCTGGTGGCGTTTATAAAGGCTGATAAATGGCCACGATGGAAACAACTTACAGTTATTTTCATCCCGACGATTATGCTATTCTGCTTTGCTTTAGTGCTTGAAACTTTAAACTGACCCTTTGGTTTTTCATTAAATATAATACGCTTATAAAGGTAGAAAGTGAGCCTGTTTTTATACTGCAGCGAGAAAGGCTTAACGTGGTTGCGAGAAGGGAAGCTACCTTTCTTAGAAGCCTCATCATTGATGGACCCATTCGTTAGCAATGAAGCCCTTAATCATCAGCCTGATGGGTCAATCGCTGTTTCAGATGAAGAGTTCAGAGTTGAATTGAAAGCTCAATTCGCGGCGCTACCAGAGTCTTTATCAAGCCTGATGAGCTTTGAGTATTTTGAAGAACAATCCCAAAGCAAACGAGCCAGTATTGAAGCACAAATAAGACAACGTTCTGTACCGCAAGTGAGTACAGTGTCGGCTAAACAACAGAAAAATCTAACACTGCTATGCTTATCTGAAAGAGCAGATAACTCGCTACTCTGGCAGTATCAAGCGGCTAATCACCGAGGTATGGTCATCGAACTAGACCAAACTCATGAGTTTTTTACCGCCCCTCAATACCGAGATGCCCCTCAAATGTTTCAGCCAGTGAAGTATAGTGCAGAGCGTCCGTTAAAGCTGAAAGACTCACATCCTTTCATTTCACTATTTCACCGTAGTGAACACTTTTCTCATGAGCAAGAGTGGCGCTTATTACGGCCGGCATCAGTGAGTGACAAGCTCATAAACGTCGATGAACTCAGTATTCACCTTCATAAAATCCCCAATACGGTGATCAAGTCCGTCACCTGCGGGGCAAATATGACAGCGGAACTAAAAAAAGCGCTCGTTAACCTCTTGAGCACTGACTTACGCTACCGACATGCTGAGCTTATGGAGTGCCGGCTGGACCCCGGCCAATATATACTCCATCGCACAGCCATTGATTGAGATAAAGTCAACTTGAACTAAGCGACCTTAACTTGCTCAGCTGCTTCCTGGTTAGCCATATACTCTTCGTAAGTGCCTTGAAAATCTATCAAGCCCTGGTCTTTAATTTCGATGACGCGTGTTGCCAGTGATGAGACAAACTCTCGGTCGTGGCTAACAAAAATCAAAGTGCCATCAAAGTTTTTAAGCGCTTCGTTCAGAGCTTCAATGGCTTCCATATCCATGTGGTTGGTCGGCTCATCCATAATCAGAATATTTAGGTCCTGCATCATTAACTTGCCAAACAACAAGCGGTTTTTCTCACCACCTGAGCAGACTTTGGCTTTCTTGTTAACGTCATCTTCGGTAAAGAGCATTCGACCTAACATACCGCGAACCATTAAATCGTTATGCTTTGCAGTACGCCACTGAGACATCCAGTCAAAGAGGTTTAGGTCACTGTCGAAATCTTTCGTGCTGTCCTGCGGGCAGTAGCCTAATACGGCATTTTCAGCCCACTTTACTTCACCCGTATTGGCTTGAATCTCATTCATCAAACAACGTAAGAAAGTTGACTTCCCCACCCCGTTCTCACCAATCACCGCAAGCTTTGCGCCCGCTTCTAGAATCAGGTCACCACCCGAGAAGAGTGTCTCACCGTCAAAGCCATGACCTAAGTCTTCCAGCACCAAGGCTTGGCGATGCAATTTCTTATCTTGCTTGAAACTAATGGAAGGTGTTAAACGGCTAGACGATTTGACTTCATCTAGCGTTATCTTATCTAGCTTTTTAGCACGAGAGCTGGCTTGTTTAGCTTTCGACGCATTGGCTGAAAAGCGGTTAACAAAGGCTTGAAGCTCATCAATTTCGGCACTCTTTTTAGCATTCTCGGCAAATAGTTGCTCACGTATTAGTGTTGAGGCTGCCGTAAAGGCTTCATAGTTGCCCGGGTAAATACGTAACTCGCCATAATCGATATCCGCCATATGCGTGCACACAGAATTCAAGAAATGGCGATCGTGCGAGATGATAATCATCGTACATTTTCGCTCATTCAAAACCGTACCGAGCCACTCAATGGTATGAATGTCCAGGTTGTTGGTCGGTTCGTCCAAAAGCAAAATATCAGGGTTCGCGAACAAAGCCTGAGCTAATAACACTCTTAACTTCCAACCTGGTGCAACTTGTGCCATCAAACCAAAGTGGAATTCTTCAGCAATACCCGCTGATAGTAATATTTCCCCGGCTCGACTCTCCGCACTGTAGCCGTCCATCTCCGCAAATTGCGTTTCCAATTCAGCGACCTTCATGCCATCTTCTTCAGACATTTCAGGTAGGCTGTAGATACGATCACGCTCTTGTTTCACTTTCCACAGCTCAACATCACCCATGATCACTGCATCGACAACGCTGTACTCTTCGAAGGCAAACTGATCCTGGCTTAGTACACCGACCTTTTCACCTGGTGTTATAGAAACGTTACCGGACGTTGGTGTTAACTCACCACTCAGGATTTTCATAAAGGTTGATTTACCGCAACCATTAGCCCCGATTAAACCATAGCGATTACCGTTACCAAATTTAGCTGAAATGTTCTCGAACAAAGGTTCAGCACCAAACTGCATGGTGATATTAGCGGTAGAAATCAAGAGAGCGTCCTAGGTATTTGAAGGTGAGAGGCTCAGCTTGAATGTCTTTCAATCGGTTTTAGCAAAGAGTGACAGAAGCTTAAGCACAAAGGGGCGCGAACTATAAAGACTTGGGGCTAGAAAGTCGAGACAAATTGACTATAAAACATACAAGACTGTCGAAGTAAGCCTGGCCGTTACTCCTGTTCTGCATCCACACCATAATGTCTACGCATAAGGTAGGCATAAGCTGTAGTAAATGCGGCTTCTTGCATCACTTTCAGGCCTGTTTCTTCAAAAGGTACCGGGATAGGGTTTTTCTTAACAGCTGCTTTGATATCAACTGGGGTTATCAAGCGAACATCGACTCCATCAATCAGTTCAATTGCAGCCTCCATTTTGAAACCAATCGCACCACCGGCAAACTTACCTTTTGTCGGTCTCTCTCGAATAATTACGGTATCTATTTGATAGTCTGTCATCAGTTTGGCAAACGTAGCCTGAAAGTACTTTAGACTATGGCTCTTCTCTAGCGTCACTTTTCTTACGCGACAGTCAGGGATATCGAATATCTCATCATCCATGGACAAGAGACAAATAATCGCATCACTACCCTTTAATTCAACACCACATACTTTCATAACTAAATCTCAATATTAGGAATGGCTGCATTGTAGGTAAATCTGCACGCTAATGAAATGATCAATAGCTGTTGGCGTATAGATTTCATGACAGATCAAGTAAAGCCCGGAATTAAACAGCCTAGCGGTGTCATATATCAAGTTCAAGATAAAGCCGCTACACTGCACGCCATTTTCCCACTATCAATAATCGAGATATCCATGAGCTTTCAAACCCTAGGTCTTTCCCCTCAATTATTGACTCATCTGCTTGAGCTCGGCTACCTTGACGCAACGCCTATCCAACAAGCAGCTATTCCTGAAGTTCTCGCCGGCCACGATGTGATGGCTGGGGCACAAACCGGTACGGGCAAAACCGCAGCCTTTGCCCTTCCCATTATTCAAAAACTTATTGATGCTCAAAACACCCTTAAGCCAATTAATGACAACATTGAAGAAAGCTCCTGCCAGTCACCCAAAGCCTTAGTATTAACACCTACACGAGAATTAGCACTACAAGTATTCAATAGCATAAATACTTACAGCCACAACACAAATATTCAGTCAGCTATCGCCTATGGCGGCGTTAGCTTGAACCCACAAATACAAGCTATCAAAAAGGGGGTGAGTATTGTGGTGGCTACACCTGGACGTTTACTCGACTTGCTCATGAAGGAGTGTATCGACTTAAATCACATTGAGTTCCTAGTATTTGATGAAGCAGACCGTATGCTAGACATGGGTTTCATTAATGATATAAATCGTATTTTGAGGGGCATGCCTAAACAGCGGCAAACCCTGCTATTCTCTGCAACCTTCGATCAGGCTATTTTCGATCTGAGCAAAAAATTATTAAAAGACCCCAAGCTCATTGAAGTCGATGCTCGCAATACCGCCGCTAAGAAAGTTGAACAAATGGTCTACACCGTCGACAAGGATCGCAAGCGCGAATTAACGTCTTACTTAATTGGCTCTAAAAATTGGCAGCAGGTACTCATCTTTACACGCACCAAGCAAGCCGCTGACGAGCTCTCCAAAGAAATGATCAAGGATGGGCTCAAGACGGCAGCTATTCATGGTGACAAGTCTCAAGGCGCTCGTGAGCGTGCACTGGAAGACTTCAAGCAAAACAAACTACGCGCCTTAGTTGCAACGGATGTCGCTGCTCGAGGGCTGGATATTGACCAGCTCAAGTATGTCATCAATTACGAACTACCTTACGTTGCGGAGGATTATATTCATCGCATAGGGCGCACCGGCAGAGCTGGCCAAGAAGGCCTGGCAATATCGTTGTTAAGCTTAGGTGAAGAGTATTTACTAGAAGAAATTGAAGCCGTGCTTGATGAACGTTTGCCGCAACAGTGGTTACCCGGCTATGAACCTGATTTAACAAAAGAAGTTAAAACATCGAAAAAGAATTCCCGCACCGCTCAGAAGAAACGTCGAAAAGATAGAGCGTACGGTAAGAAACGAAAGTAAGAGGAAAAAGGAGCTGTGTCAAAACCTAGCGTTGAGATAAACCGCTAGTCGCTTTGATGTTCTAACACAGCTTATTAGGAAAGGCCTTGCCTAAATAAGATAAGTAACTGGTAGTTATTTAACCGTGACCACTGGTCACAAGTCAAGTTAGAAGTGCTAAAAAGAGGCCAAATGGGGAGAAAAGGTTTATCCCATCTGTGGGATGATATAAAAAACGCGTACCAACTTATCCCCTACACAGGAAACAGTTCAATACGCGTCTTTTTCGCAATGCGATATTACATCGCAATGATCAAGGCTTAGACTTTCTGCAACCAGCCAAACTTATCTTCTGCCTTACCCCATTGAATATCATTTAGTGCCTGGCGAAGTTTTAAGGTGGTTTCACCTGCCTCACCAGAACCTACTGTAATTTCTTCATCATTATGAATTAAGGTGCCAACAGGCGTTAATACTGCGGCAGTACCAGAAAGCGCGGCTTCGGTACCTGGCTTTTGTGCGCGTTCAATCAATTCACTTACCGTGAAATCACGTTCGCTCACGGTCATTCCCATATCGCGGGCAATCGTTAATATTGAGTCACGAGTAATGCCGTGTAAGAAAGAACTATCCAAGGCCTTAGTTATGATCTCGTTTCCATCAATCAGAATGAAGTTTGCTGCACCGGTTTCCTGTACATCACCATTCGGGCAGAAAAGCACTTGATCAGCATTGTTAGTGTTGCGTGCACGAGCAATTGGGCCTAATGCACTGGCATAGTTACCACCACTCTTAATCATTCCCATATGAGGAGCACAACGCATACCGTCTTCTTCTAGCAATAGCCTTAAGGGCTTAACGCCACCAGAAAAGTAATCACCTACGGGTGATAACAAAACATATAGAAGCGACGTCGCAGAAGAGACCGCGGCTTTTCCAATGCTTGGTTCCGTGCCGATATGAGTCGGACGAATATACATAGAACCTGGCGCTTCAGGTACGTCTTCTACATAAAGTCCGACGATTTCTTTAATCATATCGCCTAATTGTTCTTTGTTAATTTCGGGTAGGAATAATAAATCTGTACTCTGGGCCATACGCTGAACATTGGCATCCATACGAAAAATATTAATGCTGCCATCTTTATGCTTAAATGCTTTCAAGCCTTCAAAGCATGTACTGGAATAATGCAAGACATGGGCACCCGGGTGTAATTCCAGTTTATCGGATGAAATGATACTTGAAGAGGTCCAAGAATTGTTTTCGTAGCTTGCCAGTGCCATTTTAGGCATGAAAACGGTTCCAAATGCGGCCATTACTATTCCTAAGTCTGTAAATGGAAGCCTTGAAATAAGCTTCCGGAATCAATTTTGCTCGGTGTGAATTGCTTATCGCAGCGATATTTTTCAGCAGACTGCACTCAATTCATAAAATTCTGCCTAGTATAAACTACCTAGATCGCCAATCAATGACGATATATCAATAAAGTTGCAAGTATGGCCCTTCAAAAAAGCTCTACCCACCCAACAAGATGAGTATGCCCTAAGCTGGAGGCCACACACCCAGGAATCCAAGCTAAATGTCAAAGTCATGGTAGAATGTCGGCATAAACATTACACTGCCCACAGTTTAAACTCTCTAGCGCAAACAGCGCTCACCCAAGCAGGACTTCCGATGAAAAAAACTTATCAATTAGCTCACCCAAAAATCAAAGTGCCTCGCGTTGTCGACTCAGTAAAACATGACATCAGAAAGTTTCTCAAAAAGGAACGTAAGAAGCCTCTACCTTCTGGCACTAAATATTGGGGTTTTGATTGTAAGTTTGGTCAATCAGAAGAAGCGGCTGTGGAAATTCAGCTGCCCTCTTTGATGAGCCATATCGATGAACTGGTTGCGAATAACATTATGACTATCTACGTGGAAATCACTGCTAAAGCCGTTTCACCTGATGGCAATTCGATTCAACAGGAATATTAGACAGTAAACCCTAAGGCAGCGTGACTCAAAGGTAAAAAGAAATGATGAACACCAAGATATATAAAGCCGTCCACGGGCTTGCAGAAAAGCTAATGGCAGCAGCGAAAAAAGATGACCAAGAAACCTTTGATTCGCTCTACTCTGAACTCAAGGCGATCTGTCTAGATAATGAAGATACAGATAAGGATCACCCTGTTCAATGGGAAACATTAGCTGACTTTTCAGAAGACTTAAGCGATGCGATAGCCATTTATGAAAAGGCCCTAAAGAAGTCTGTCGATATTAATTCAAAAGACCATATGTCTTCAGTGGCATACTCAATGGCGACCTTGCAGGTCGAGCTCGGCCAGACTGAGGAAGCAATCAAAAACCTGCAAAACGCTAAAGTTAGCGCCAATAAAATTGAAGATGACTCACTTAAACGAGAGATCAACGAATTACTTGATTCCTTAGCAAGCCCGATGGAATAAGCATAACCGGGCACACTTTATTCGCCCTTAAGATAGTTTCAATAAGTACTTTTGTGGCGACACCCAGAACTCTACTGTTCTGGCAAAGCCCCTAAGTCATCAAACCATCATCCTTTTGTCACCAAACTGTCACTTCAAACATGAATAGTTTGTACATAAATTGTACAAATCCAAGTATGTATTGATATGACAAAAATCAAGGTGAGCATTGTTACTGAAACCTACTACCCTGAAGTAAATGGCGTTGCCAATACCTTGAAGTACTGGGTTGAAGGACTTCAAAATAAGGGTATCTACACTCAAATCATCAGACCCAAGCAGAATCCTGATGATGCCTCAGTGGAAAGTGATCAATGCGAGACCTATACAGTTGCCGGACTTCCTATACCGAGATACAAGGAGCTCAAGTTTGGCCTACCTTGTAAAAGGAAGCTAGTAAGTCTATGGAAGAAATCTCCACCTTCTGCCATTTATGTCGCGACCGAAGGCCCCCTTGGTCTTTCAGCTGTTCGTGCAGCTAAGAAACTGAATATTCCTATACTTAGCGGCTTCCATACTAATTTCCAGTCCTACAGTAAGTACTACGGCCTAGGGTTTCTCGAACCTTTAATATTTGGCTTCCTGAGGTATTTTCACAACCAGACACGTGGAACGATCGTGCCTACGAAAAAACAGCAGGAATGGCTAAGTCGAAAAGGGTTTGAAAATGTCAGTGTGCTCAGTCGCGGAATCGATTCTTCGCGGTTTACACCAAGTAAACGCTGTTCTCGCCTTCGTGAAAGATGGCATGTGACAGATGGGCAAGTCGTTTGCCTCTATGTCGGCCGAGTTGCAGGAGAAAAAAATATTGCCTTGGCTATCAAGGCCTATGAGAACGTCACCGCCACTCATCCGGACTGTGTTTTCGTCGTCGTTGGTGATGGCCCCTTAAGAAAAACCTTGGAAAGTGAACACCCTGGCATCCGTTTCGTTGGAATGAAAACGGGTGAAGAGCTAGCCAAGTATTATGCCTCAGCAGACCTTTTTCTATTTCCAAGCAAAACCGACACCTTTGGTAATGTTGTGACTGAAGCAATGGCAAGCAGGCTGGGTATCGTTGCATTTAATGACGCCGCTGCGAAGGAACACTTAAGCCATGGCAATTCGGCATATATCGCAAATTTAGACAATGACGAAGCCTTCATTCAATTGACTCTGGAAGCAATCGAAAGCTCTTCCGAGCTGGAAAAAATTCGTGAAAATGCCTATCAATTGGCACAAACAATTACCTGGAACAATATCGTCAATCAGTTCGTCAAAAAGTTACTCGAAAAGCCACCCTTAAGGCTAGGAGATGAGACACATGAATCCTCTCAAAACATCAACAGCATTTAATAAGCTCAATAGCTGGGATATTGCAGCTTGCCTGTACCTTAATCATTTTTGTCGCACTAAAACGGTTAACACCTTCTTTGCAATAATCAGCCGCTTAGGGGATGGTGTTTTCTGGTATAGTCTCGCGCTTGTCCTGCCAATCTTATATGGTGAAGAAGGTCTACTTTTATCAGGGTTGATGATAACGGCGGGCGGTGCTTGCCTACTGATCTATAAGCAACTTAAAAAGAAACTAGTAAGAGAACGACCATTTATCCGCTCAAAAGATGTCTATAAAGGCTGCGCACCTTTAGATCAATACAGCTTTCCTTCTGGACACACAATGCACGCGGCCTGCTTCTCGACTGTTGTGCTATGGCACCTGCCAGAGTTCGCTGTATTATTGGTACCCTTCTCTATTCTAATTGCCCTCTCGAGAATGGTACTCGGCCTTCACTATCCGACAGATGTATTGTGTGGCGCGGGATTAGGTATATTGCTGGCATCAATTGCAAACTACTTAAGCCCCGTACTCTTCTAAACCAGCGCTACTGGCCTTTACCTTATTCCTGCCAAATAGGCACATCGAAGGCCTGTAAGATCTTCCCTGTTTCGGCCAGAGGCAAGCCCACTACATTGCTATAGCTTCCGACAATCCCTTCAACAAACAATGCCGCTTTGCCTTGTATGCCATATGCACCTGCCTTATCCATTGGTTCACCCGTTGCGATATATTGCCTAATTTGCTGATCACTCAGCTTCATAAACGACACTTCTGTTGTCACAACATCAGCTTCAATTACCGCTTTCCCCTCAGATAACTTCGCCACAGCGATACCCGTTAGCACTAGATGATTTGTTCCTGATAAACGCTTTAGCATTTCAAATGCTACGCGTTCATTATCTGGCTTGCCTAGAATCGTGCCGTCTATCGTAACGGTCGTATCTGCAGCTAAAACTGTCTTTTCAGGATTAAAGCTGAGACCTGCTAAGGCTTTTTCTTTAGCCAAGCGCCTTACATAAGCGTCGGGCAATTCCCCTTCAAGTACTGACTCATCGATATCCATTGATGCACTATGATAAGGAACACCGATTTGTTCTAATAGTTCTCTCCGGCGACTGGAGCCAGATGCCAATAGCAAGTCTGCCATATTTTTTAAGATTCCTTCATAAATTGAATAGTAAACCTGGAATAATCGCTTCGGAAAGTATGACAAGCCTCGCTCCTTACGTAGCAGCGTCTTCAACGGAACGGATTGCTTTATCAATTGTTTATAGTCGGTTAAGCAGTAAAGGCGCTTTCTGAAAAATTGCTAGTTTTAACATAACAGTTCTCCAATAAATTTAGCCCTCTAAAAACGTTCAGCAAAGGTACTTTGTTTATCCTAAGAGTTTTTTTCTACTGAATATACAGTTATATAGTATTGCAAGTTACTTACAGCAACGGAAATTTTTTTGTAACTTTTGCTCTATAGAATATTTCGATCACCCTCAAAAAGCGCCAAGATAATAGGCAGTGCTCGATGCAGTCTTTTTCCGAGTAGTACTCACTACGAAGTAGTATGCCCCTAGGGTAATTTTTCGATAGAGCAGAGAGGGAAATGTTTCGTTAGTTGGTAAAACCATAATGTGACATTGAATATTGTTATCACGAATATTTAAAAGGAAGTCGGAATTAACCCCATCAAATCAATAAGCGTTATATCCATAACTATCGCATCAATCTTGCTATCTGCTTGTAGCACCATGCCTTCCCTAGGTGGTGGCGGAAGCGGTGTCGTTACTGGCAGTGCTGCTGGTGAAAGTAGCGTAGATAACAACACAGAACTCGAAAAGTGTGAAGAAACACTCGGCACACTGTCTATCTTTGAAGATACCTCACTACCATGGTGGGGAACTTACAAACAGCAATATCCAAGACTAGGAAGTACTGTCCCGGTCCTAAGACTCATGATTCAGCAATCAAACTGTTTTGTCATCGTTGAACGTGGCGCGGCAATGAATGCAATGAACCGTGAACGTCAACTAATGAATTCTGGTCAACTGCGCTCTGGTAGTAATTTTGGCGGCGGTCAAATGGTAGCAGCTGATTTTACACTTAGCCCCTCTGTCTTGTTTGCAGAAAAAACCGGCGGGTTTGGCGCAGTACTTGGCAGTTTCGGATCACTAGGCAAGCTTGCGGCCGGTCAAATGAGTTCAAATGAAGCCGAAACCAATTTAACGCTTATCGAAAACCGTTCTGGTGTTCAGGTTTCTTCGGCAAATGGTAGCGCTGAAAACAATGACTTCGGTTTCCTTGGCGGCCTATTTGGTGGCGGTGCTGCTGTCGGCGTAGGTGGATTTTCTAAGACTCCTGAAGGTAAGGTTGTTACCGCAGCCTTCGCTGACTCCTTCAATGAAATGGTTAAGGCTCTTCGCGTATACAAAGCCCAAACGGTAAAAGGCGGACTAGGTAAAGGTGGTCGTCTAACGATCGGTGGTGAAGACGACCCAATGCCCCAAGCAACTCAGCAATACACTGCACCTGTTGTCACCCCTGTCGTTGCTGCAGCACCTGTCGTTAATGTTAGAACACGTAATGTAAATATTAGCGTCGACAACTACGATGAAGACGCAATGGAAGATTACTACAAAGCACTTAAGCGCAGTGTGGAGCATATGGGAACATTTGCCTCAATGACTCCCCAGCAAATTGAAGCTATGAAGAATCACCCCGATATGCACGGTATGGGAGCACTCGCCATGTCAATGATTTGGGGAGGCCCGCATGTTTCTCAACTAGAAACTGCACAAATTGAACTCGAATCATGGCCTCAGCAAGCCAAAGAGCAAGCCTGGTCTGCTTATGGCAGCCGCATAATGAAGTACAACAAGATCTTTGAGCGTCACAGACAACGCATCATCTCAAATGGTGCCTACGATGATAGTATTTACCATCAGTTGAATGCGATTGAATTGGTTAATGAAGAAAATCTGTTCCGTTAGGCGCTAAGTTAGCCCATGCCTCCCAGACGTTTTAAGGGAGGCATGGTTCCTTATTTAAAGCTGTCTCCCCCTGATCCAATCAAAAGCTTCTTCCGTAACTTAAAAACCGGAACGGTTAATGCATTATCCCACTTATATTATTGAGTAGTGATAGGCTCCCTACCATGAAGACAGCTGACAAACAGGCATTTATAAAGGGCAACAAGCTACCTGAGTCCTATTTAACTCAGGCCTCAATTTGGTTTGACCCGCTGGTTAAGACTATTATCAAGCACCATAAAGGTGCACAAAAAACCATAATTGTTGGATTAAATGGTTGCCAAGGCTCTGGAAAGACTACTTTGGCAGACTACCTTTCCCTGTCGTTCCAGGCCGAAGGTTTAAAGAGTCTATCCATCTCTATCGACGACTTTTACCTTACGCACGACCAACGCCAGCACTTGGCACGCGACATTCACCCCATGCTTAAAACACGAGGCGTGCCCGGCACCCACGACCTAAATTTGGCCCTGAATACACTGCATGCACTAAAAAGTCACAACCAAGAGATCTCTATACCTCGATTCGATAAAGCTACCGATGATCGCTTTCCAGAATGCAGCTGGCCAAAAGTAGAAGCACCTTTAGATATAATTATTTTGGAAGGCTGGTGTCTGGGGATCCCCGCTCAAGCTGAGGAGCGACTTAAAGAAGCAATCAACAAACTTGAATCAACACAAGACGAAAGTGGCACTTGGCGACAATATGTCAACGATCAACTCTCAAGCCACTATCCGTCTTTATGGAATCAAATTGATTGCTTGATCATGTTACAAGCGCCAAGCTTCGACTGTGTATATCAGTGGCGACTGGAACAAGAAGAGAAACTTCGTCAGAAAAGCTCTTTTGATACGGATCAAACACACAGCAAAATCATGAGCCCTGAGGAAGTCGAAACATTTATTCAGCACTATGAGCGCCTGACTAGACATAGTTTAGATTGCCTTCCTGAGCACTGCCATCACGTACTGAATCTGGACAATTCACGAAAGGTTGTAAAGCACCTTATGCCTAGAGGTTTAGACATTTAAACTCTAGGACAAAGTTAGTTAAACTCTTGATTGAAGAGAATAGAGTAAAGGAGAATCAATATGAAGCAATGGTTAATATTTACTGATTTAGATGGCTCCTTACTAGACCATGAAAGCTATCAATATGCCGAAGCCAAAGCCTTGCTGGGGAAACTAAAGGCAGATCATATTCCTGTTATTTTTGCCACCAGTAAAACTCGTACCGAGGTGCTCAAGCTCAGAAAAGCAATCAAAAACCAGCAACCGTTTATTGTTGAAAATGGCGCTGCTGTCTTGATCCCTACGGACTATTTTCCCTGTAAACCAGAAGCTTGCTACGAGCAAAACGGATACTGGGTTTATGGCTTATCAGAAACACGTCAACACTGGCTCGGTATTCTCGAACAAGCCAAAAAGGATTTTCCGCAGCAATTTAACCATTTTGCAGCGATGAGCGAGCAAGCGCTTGCCGAGCTAACAGGGCTTAGCGTCGAGCAAGCCAAGCAAGCGAATGAGCGCGAGTACAGTGAGCCAATTCAATGGCTAGGCAATCATTCCGATAAGCAATCCTTCATTACTTATCTGGAAAATAAGGGAGGCACCGTTCTTCAAGGAGGGCGTTTCCTATGCTTGAACGGAGATCACGATAAAGGCCGAGCCTTATCTTGGCTGGTCAAACAGTTCATTAATTTTTCCATTCCCTGCGACTTAAAAACACTCGCAATTGGCGATAGTCTTAATGATGTCGCCATGTTGGAGCTTGCTGATAGAGCGCTCATTATCCGCTCTCCAGCTCACGCTCCACCAAGTTTAGCCCGTACTAGTGGCTACCAAGTTAGCGAGCATTGTGGCCCGAAAGGCTGGGCCCAAGGCGTAAACAACATTATCTACAGTTAGAGAGAAAATCATTATGGCTGATTTCTATCAAAACGGCATTGTCACCACCCTACACAACCTATCACGTCGCCCTCTGGATGATTTGGAAGATGAGTTAAGGGGCTTTAGTAAACAACGCCCCATGTCCTTGATTCTTCCATCTCTTTTCTCCGAACTCGAAGGTGAGGCACTACCCAAGATCGTCAGCCACCTCGAAGGTGCCGACTATCTATCAGAAATCGTTATTGGCTTAGATCGAGCTAACGAGGCGCAGTACCGGCACGCTTTAAAGTTCTTTGGCCAATTACCGCAACATCACCGCGTCCTCTGGAATGAAGGTCCACGACTCAAAGCGATTGATGCTGAATTACAAGCCTTAAACCTGGCACCAAAAGAGTTAGGAAAAGGACGAAATGTTTGGTACTGCATGGGCTACACGCTAGCGTCTGACCGATCTGAATCAGTCGCTCTGCACGATTGCGACATTGTTACCTATGACAGAGAACTATTAGCAAGACTGATCTACCCGGTTGCCAACCCTCGCTTCAACTATGAGTTCTGTAAAGGTTTCTATGCTCGCGTTGCTGAAGGCAAAATAAATGGCCGCGTTAGCCGTTTGCTGGTAACGCCGCTATTACGAGCCTTAAAGAAAGTCTATGGCGAATTAGAGTATCTACAATTTATGGATAGCTTTCGTTACCCACTCGCCGGTGAGTTTTCCTTCCGTAAAGATGTGCTTAACGACATTCGCATTCCCAGCGACTGGGGTTTGGAAATAGGTGTGCTTTCTGAGATGCACCGCAACTACGCCAACAATAGGCTGTGCCAGGTAGACATTGCCGATGTTTACGACCACAAACACCAGGACTTGTCAGCTGAAAATGATCAGGGAGGCTTATCCAAGATGTCGATCGATATCTCAAAGGCCTTATTTAGAAAACTGGCAACTCACGGCAAGACCTTTAACACTGAAACATTCCGCTCAATTAAAGCGACCTACTTTAGAATCGCGCTCGATTTTGTCGAAACTTATCACAACGATGCTTTGATGAATGGCTTGTCGCTGGATATTCATCAGGAAGAAAAAGCCGTCGAGCTTTTTGCTCACAACATCATGAAAGCTGGTGAAGCCTTCCTCGAGAAGCCGATGGATACCCCTTTCATTCCTAGTTGGAACAGAGTTATTAGCGCCAAGCCCGATATTCTCGAAAGACTATATGCAGCGGTGGAGGCTGACAATAAGGAGTTTTTCTCACAATGAACTCTATATACTCGGCTCTAGTCCAGCAAGCTCAACACTTGCTGGACGTTATTTATCATGACATCGAACTAAACGAGAGCACCGCCTCTCTAACAGATAGCGCGCTTAAGGAAATGAGGCTAGATACTAGCTGCCAGACACCAGGGGATCACCAGACATTATGGGATCAATCAACAACGTGCATGATTACTTATGGCGACACATTTCTTGTCGATGGGGAAAAACCTCTCCATACACTCAAGCACTTTCTTGACGAGCACTGTGAAAGCACCATTAATTCAGTTCATATCCTGCCTTTTTTCCCCTATAGCTCAGACGATGGCTTTGCGGTCATGGATTTTTCAAGCGTTAATGAAGCCTTAGGCGATTGGCCCGATATCCAGGACATCGCCAGCCACTATAAGCTTATGAGTGATCTGGTGATTAACCATTGCTCTAGCCGTAGTGTCTGGTTTCAGAACTTTATTAAAGCCGAAGGCCCTGGACACGATTACTTTTTTACCGAAGACCCGGAAACAGACCTAAGCGCTGTCGTTAGGCCCAGAACAAGCCCACTACTTAGAAAAACTGAAACGCCTTACGGCACGCAACACGTATGGTGTACCTTTAGTCATGATCAGGTCGACTTCGATTTCAGAAACCCTCGGGTATTACTGCAATTCATCAAGATCATTAGACACTACCTCGATATGGGCGTTCGAGTATTTCGCCTGGATGCTATTGCCTTTCTATGGAAGCGTGCCGGTACTAGCAGTATCAATCTGGAAGAAACACATAACGTCGTTCGCCTGCTTCGTTTGTTAATCGAACATGCTCAGCCCGATGCCATTATTATCACTGAGACTAACATTCCCAATAGAGAAAACTTGTCGTACTTTGGTAATGCTAACGAAGCGCATTGTGTTTATAACTTCGCTTTGCCCCCCTTATTGCTGAATACCTTAATCAGTGGGAACTGTCATCACTTGAAGCTGTGGCTGATGAGCATGCCTCCGGCACAGCACGGCACTTGCTATTTCAACTTCATTGCCTCTCATGACGGTATTGGCTTACGGCCAATTGAAGGAATTCTCAACGAAGATGAGGTACAAAATCTAGTAGAAACCATGCAAAGCTTCGGAGGACAAATCTCATGGCGAGCACTGGACAGCGTAGATGGTCGAAATACCGAAACGCCTTCTCGCAAACCATACGAAATCAATATCTCACTATTCGATGCGCTACAAGGCACGACAGAAGGAAAAGATCAATTCGGTATCGAACGTTTTCTCTGTGCACATACCATTATGTTTGGCTTAGAGGGCATTCCGGGTATTTATGTCCATAGCTTGCTAGCCACCCAAAACGACTATAAGCGAATGGAGAACACCGGCCATAATCGATCTATTAACAGACACCAGTGGGACTATACAGATTTAACTACGCAGCTTAACGAAAACACGCATCACCAGCGTGTCTTCAGCGAAATAAAACGTCTGCTAAAAATCCGACAACAACATGCTGCCTTTCACCCTAATGCAGTGCAATTCACTTTGCACCTGGGGGATAAAATATTCGCCTATTGGCGTCAGTCTCCAGACAGAAAGCAAAGCATTTTTTGTATATCGAACATCAGCAAGGAGTCACAGCAACTTGCGATAGCTGACATTAATCTGGTCGATACTCAAGCATGGTGCAACTTAATCAGTGGGCAAGAGCTTAGCAAAGCTGATAACACAATCGATTTAGCGCCTTATCAGACAATCTGGTTATCAAACCTCTGTGCTCTCTAGCCCGGCTAAATCAACTCGCCTCCTGTTTCGACTAGTCATTTTTCTATAGAAACAGGAAGGCTCCACTCCTTGCATATAAGTACCGTCACCAAAGTGACTTAAAAGAGACATAAATTTGTAGCACTCTCGAAACATAATTCCCTCTTCAGTAAAAACACCTATCGTTAAATGGAAAGGAAAATTATGCACTCTATGAATATGTTTAAGAAAACGGCTCTCGCTCTCGCCATTTCAAGCCCCCTCTTGTTAGCAGGTTGCAGCGATGACGATAAAGACTCCTCGTCAGTCAAAAACTTCAATAGAGTGGCGACTTTCCACGTATGTGAGCAGATCAATACTCAATGTAATGACGACACCGAAACCGTTGCAGAAATTGTTGCCGCAAGCACTGACGGACAAACGTTAATCTATACTGACAGCGAGCAAGAACAGCTAGGCTTCGTCGATATTTCTACTATTGAGTCTCCGGCTGCTGCAGGCACATTCGCACTCAATGGCGAGCCAACATCAGTAGCGATCAAAGGAGAGTACGCTCTCGCGGCTGTAAACACTTCAACAGACTACGTCACGGTATCGGGCGAGCTAGCTGTCATTAATATTGCGAGTAAAACTCTAGTTAGAACGATCGCTCTTGGCGGCCAACCAGACTCTATCGCAGTCAGCCCGGACAGCATGTATGCACTTGTGATTCTTGAAAACGAGCGTGATGAAGATCTAGGCGATGGTGCGCCACCGCAGCTTCCAGCTGGCGAGCTGGTTATTCTTAACCTAAGCGGTGAACCTGCTGATTGGACAAGCCAAACTCTAGACATCACCGGAATTGCTGACCTGTACGCAGCAGACCCTGAGCCAGAATATGTCGATATCAACAGTGACAATATCGCTGTTGTCACACTTCAGGAAAACAACCACATTTTATTAGTTGACCTGGAAACAGCCACGGTTAGCGCAGACTTCTCAGCGGGTACCGTTGATCTTGAAAACATCGACAACACAGAAGAAGATGCCGCCATTATTTCATTAAGCGAGAGCTTAAACGATATTCCTCGTGAGCCTGATGGCGTATCTTGGATTGACACTGAATATTTCGCCACTGCCGATGAAGGTGATTTAGACGGTGGCAGCCGTGGCTTCACAATCTTCAACAAGCAAGGTGAAGTGGTTTACTCTTCCGGCAACGACCTGGACCACATGGCAGTTCGCTTCGGCCACTACCCAGATGCTCGTTCTGGAAACAAAGGTAACGAGCCTGAGAATATCGAAGTTGCTAGCTTCGGTGGTACGCCTTACTTATTCGTCAACTCTGAACGTGCTAACCTAGTATTTGTTTACGATGTCAGTAACCCAGAGCAGCCTGTATACAAGCAAACCCTACCTGCGGGTGTGGGCCCTGAAGGTGGCTTGGCTATCCCTGATAGAAACCTACTGGTTGTCGCCAGTGAAAAAGATGATCGTGGTGATAAGTTCCGTGCGGCATTGAATATCTATCAGCGCTCTAGCGCAGATGCAAGCTACCCAACAATCGAGTCAACTAATCGAGTCGATGAGACACCCATACCTTGGAGCGCACTATCTGGTTTGGCAGCAAGCCCAACAGATGAAAACATGCTTTATTCCATCGAAGACAGCTTCTATGGTCAAAGTCGTATTTTCGGTATTGACGTCAGCACCACACCCGCTCAGCTGAACCAGGAAGTCACAATCAAAGATAGCAATAATATCTTTGCAGCCATTTCCAGAAGCGTTTTGGCAGATGATTCGGTTGATGCTGACGATGCAACACGCGTCAGTGTTTTCGATGAAGCAGACCTAGCGCTACTGATCAATGATGACAACAGCGTCAATATTGACCCTGAAGGTATAGCCGTTGCCAGCGATGGCGGTTTCTGGGTTGCTTCTGAAGGTTCAGGTACACAAGGGGATGCAGGACGACCAATCAATAGCTTGAACTTCATATTCAAAACCGATGCGAATGGCGTCATTGAAGAAGTTATCACACTGCCACAATCAGTGAATGATATTCAAGTACGCTTCGGCTTTGAAGGCATCACTGAATATAACGGTTCAGTCTATGTAGCAATTCAGCGCGCTTGGGGCGATGAAGCGAATCCACGCATTGGTGCTTACAATACGACAAGTGAGCAGTGGAGCTTCTTCTTCTACCCTCTCGATACTGCCGAGTCGCAAAATGGTGGCTGGGTTGGTTTATCTGATATCACCTCGATTGGCGACGGTAAGTTCCTAATGCTTGAGCGTGATAACCAGGGCGGCAAAGATGCAGCCATTAAGCGCATCTATGAGTTTGACGTATCTGCACTGAGCGATGGCGACACCATTAGCAAGACTCTGGTCAGAGATCTTATTGCTGAAGGTGACTTGTCTGCGCCAGGTGGAGCGACTTACGAGAAAATGGAAGGCTTAGCCGTAACTGCAGACAATACTGTTTATGTCGTCAATGACAATGACGGTGTTGATGATAGCAATGGTGAGACGCAGTTAATCAACTTAGGTAATGATTTACTAAACTAAGTGTTAAAC
>NZ_LWGG01000810.1:0-6660 GCF_001635365.1 Oleiphilus sp. HI0128
ATGGTCTCATCTATATACATAATAAAATCTCCTCTAGTTAATAAAGAAAATTTATCATGCTCTAGTGATTCAGCACATGACACACATCAATCGCTTGGCAACTATCCCTCAGCTAAGCCAAAGTTCCCCGAACTAAGCAGCAGCTTTTGTCTGTTGGGTTTTATTTCTTTGAGCAATGATAAACAAAGGCTTAGAAAGACAAGCCAGTTTGCAACCATATGCGACGAGTATCTTCGCCCAAGGCATCTGCATTATAGTCAGCATATTTAGCTGTAAAACTAAGCTCATGAAACTTGAGCTTTACCTCAGCTTGCAGCTCTGTGCCGATTGATGATTCAGCGCCAGGAGCCTTATCAAATTCATAGTCATGATGAGCTAGCCCGATAGAAAAATCATCTGAGCAGCGGTATGAAACACCAAATACTGTATCGATAATTCCACCTGTAACATTCCCCAAGGCTTGATCCACAGCTTGGCCGGTATAACCCTGGTATTCATGCATACTAGCTAAAGGAGTGACAAAGCTAGCACTGCCATCGGCACCAAGTCTTTCACGGGCGATTGTAAAGCCTCCACCCTGATAGCCCGCGACAAGCTGCATTCGACTATAGCTGGCTCTGTAATTAATAGGGTTCTGGCCCTTGTCACCCTGAGTAGCAAACTCAAACAAGTAGGAAATTGAGAAATCTTCCCCTTCGCGGTTTCCTGATGAGTCTGCGATGCCATTGTTGCCGCCAACCATACCCGAAAAATAGATACCAGAGGTTTGCGTTTCCCAGCGTCTGTCGCGCTTATGATCAGAAATAGTTAAGTGGTAAAGCGATAAGTCATTTAACAAGAAGCCATTGTAACTCAGATTAAACAATCGCGCTTTCAAGTCGGCATCAGTATCTTGCGAGTACTTCGCGTAAGGCTGCTCGACCCGATCAAAGTTTACATAGGTAAACTTTGTATAGTTCAGGCTTTGGTTTGTGACACTCAAGCCCGTAAATACTTGTTCGTTTTGATACCAACTATCGCTACCAATCATACGCCCAGCATCAAGCTCAAAAGCCTGTCGACCAAAAGTGAACGATGTATTGGCAATGTCATAATTAAGCCAAACTTCACTTACTCGAGTTTCATCCGGTTCCCCGATTAAAACATCATCGAGCTGCCCGTTTGTACTCGAATTGTAATTTTCATCATTTGGAATCGCCGCTAGATCATCAAACTGGATAAACCCCGAAAAAAGCATATAACGCTGCGTCTGATAGCTTAGGCGCGAGCGGAGTGTCAGCGCTTGAGCACCTTGCTCAGAGGGTTCTGATTGGCGTGCATCTTCGTAGCGAAGGCGAAAGTCTAACTCTGCAGTACCTTCAGAGAGTGCATCTGCTATCGAGCTAGCATCGGCTAATTTCTGGTCATCTACATATTCGTAGGCATATAAAGAAGAGGAAAATGTAGCAGTGCAAATAAGAAAAGCGCGAGCTAGCGAATGACAGTACTTACCTAACACTTTTTGCGAAGACATATAAAGCTCTCTTATTGTTATCAATATAATTGCTAAAACGAATTTAACAGCTTTTTAGTATTATTGTCACGCCTATCCAGCAGCCTTATATTTAAGAAATTGAGCATCATATAAAAAGCCCCCAATATTGGAGGCTTAATTGATATAAATAACCGAATTACATTGGTTTTAAATAACCGTTTTCTTCGAGTTCCAGAAGAATTAAGTGCTGAAGAATCTTATCTTTTGTTGAATCTGGATGGTCTAAGCTCAGACGCTCAAGAAAAGGACGCGCTTCGTCTGCATCAACTTTATGAACAAAGGAACGAATAACCGCTTTGATCATTTGTCGTGGGTGCGCCATTAAGGCCTTCAAATCCTTCAAGCTCTTACCGAGTGCAATTTCCTCATCGGTAAAATCAGAGCCAAGCGGAAACGGTGGGAATAAACCTTTCTCACGAGCAGACTTAAGAATCCCAGCTAACTTCTCAGGATAGTTTTCTTTGTATTCTGCTGGTAATGTAAAGCTCTCGCGAACCTTACCTTTCGACTTCATATCTTCTAGTAATTCTTGCTGGAAGCGAGAATCAGCAACCTTAATCAACTCAATCGCGATTTGCTCGTCGGTCTTGCCGCGTAAATCGGCAATACCGTATTCCGTCACAATGATGTCTCTAAGGTGCCTTGGAATCGTGATATGGCCATAGTGTGGTGTAATGTTTGACTGCAGGTCTTTACCACTACCGCGTGTACTTCTAACGCACAATATTGATCTCGCATCAGGCAATGAATGAGCCATCGATACGAAGTTATATTGGCCACCTACACCACTCACAACCGTGCCATTTTCTAGGCCATCTGATACAACCGCACCACTCAGCGTCACCATCATGCCGGTGTTTATAAAGCGAGCGTGCTTACGCTGCGCAGATAGGAGCGGATGATTGTAGTCAAGCTGGTTGATATGACCGACACTCGACATACAGATCTTTTCATTTTCCTCTCGACTCATGTCGCGCAAAGCTTGATAAAAGTCTTGAGGCCCTAGATAGAAGCCACCATGCATATAGATACCACCCTTGAGGTTATCACCCAGGCATAGTTCACACACGGAGGCAAAGTTGGCTTGCTCTAACAAGTTAATCGAAAGTGTCGTTTCGCCTATTTTAAGACCATCCTCAGCCCACTGTACGGCATCAGAAAAAATGCCCCAGCGCTGTAGATAAATAAAGTCAGAATGAGTCAGCTGATGAGAAATAATCGACTCATTTAACAAGCACTCAAGTGTAGATGGTGAAACTGTTTCACCAATTTTCCCCTCATTAATCAAGCGCTGTAAATCAAGATCATCATAGACCTTACGCTTTACAATTCCGCTCTTGATTAGGTGCATGAAGCCGTTAACAAACATTTCACTGGAACCATACAAGCCTTTATCGAAGGCATCCACGCCACCATATTCGGAGATAAGTTTTTTATCGATATTCAGAGAGTCGACGACATGTTTATAGACGTCGTTATCGGTCTGGCGCAATTTGCATGCATAAACGATGGCATCACCTAATGAACCGATACCAATCTGCAATGTACCGCCATCTTTAATTAGAGTACTGGCATATAAGCCTGCCATATAGTCAGGGTTAGGAACCGACATATTTGGTGGCGCAAACAAACGAGTCTGATAGGCAGGACTATGAACCTGGAAGTCAAAATAATCATTCTCGACCATTGCACGGTTATACATAAACGGTAAATCGTCATGAACCTGAGCAATAGTGACGATCTTTTTCCCCTTCGCCCTCTCTTCTTCAATCAGAGGCATAATATCCAGGGTAACATCGGTATTACAGCTTAAGCTCAACTGTGGTCGGCCATCTATTTCTTTTTTAGCGACAATTTGTGCCAGCACATTGACGCCATTAATCATTAAGTCGCGCGATACAAAGGTATAGTTACTCGATACATAGTTTCGCTGCGCACTGGCAACGCTCTTCATAGCACCCGCTTTAAAGTAAAACTCCGAGACTTCGACATTCGGCGGCAAGGTGTTAGTCCTGACTGCCTTGGCATACTCTAACTCTTCGTAATCACCAAATAAGCGCTCGACAAATGGCACTAGAAACTTGGCTTCCATTTCACTTTTTGGTCTTGGCTTTTCTAGCGATAAAGCTGTAATGATCCGCAGATTAATACTCGGATCCTGCTGCGCCTTTCTGTAAAAAGCATTCGCCAACTGATTTGGTTTTCCCAAACCTAGAGGTAAACCCAAAACAATATTTTTACCAACCGTCTCTATCGTCCGCTCGACACAGCGTTCAACTTCACTAAATAATTCCATGAGTTCTCCAAACCGTTCTTGTTTTTTATATCCAGTACGAATTCGTCTACAGTAACAACACTTGAGCGCGCTAATCATGACATAAGTCAAACACTCACAAAAAATTATCAAGGGCTCCGACAAAAGCTCTGCCTTACGCTTCAAAAGCAATTGACGCTAATCATTTATTCTCTTGGCGAGAGTGGTTATGATGACGCCACATTAACATAAGGACCACACAATGATTTCTACCTTTAGTGAGCTTCTCACAGCCGCCCAAGAGCAAGACCAACCTCAACGCTTACTTTTTTTATTCGCCAAAGCCGAAGGTGAAGCAGGCAAAAAAAAAGGTGAACAGGAAGGCTCATTATCGCCTGTAATGTGCGTGGACAAGCTACCAGAAGAAATTGAGTCATTTGCTGCCTTGTCAGAAGAAGCAGACTCTATTTCAGATGAGTGGGACTTCATGTTTGTTGCTGGTTTGGCAGGACAAGACGGCGAAGCGCCGAGCCCTGATGATGCAGAACCTTACTTAAACCAAATGGCCAACAACCTGGATTCGGGGCAGGACTTGTCTCAATACGTGATATTTGACCGTAAAGAAAACCCGGTACTCATTCAGCCAGCTTAGTGCTTTCGTCACCAACAGAGCCACTCGCTAAAGCCAAAGCGCTCTAGCGAGTACTTCGACCTTTAGCTCCCCACACACCAATTAGCGTACCCTAATTCTAAGATCGCCCTATTGCTTGTCTCATAATAAGAAACTGTTCATGTTATTTATGATGACAGATAAGAAGCGGCCCGATAAGATAGATAAATCAAACAAAAACAAACTCATATAGAAGCCTGTATTCATGGATGTGATCACTCGACTAAACGTTTTCGTTGTAAGCATACTTTTTACCCTTGCTGTTCAGGCAAGCGAACCTTATAGCCCGCCAGGTAAGGAAAAAGTAGATCTTGTTCCTATCTTCATGTGTGTCTGGGACCCAATAGGTAAAGCGGGGCCGGTCGGACAAATTATGAAAGAAGCGACCATTCAAGCTTATAAGTGGGGCGTTGACCTTACTTTCGAAGTCTTCAGCGACGAACGCATAGCGATTGATGAGTTCAAACTTGGACGTTGCGATGCGGTGAATATGCTTGGCTTCAGAGCGCGTGAGTTTAACTCTTTTACTGGCAGTTTAGGCGCAATTGGCGCAATCCCAAGTTACAAGCATCTTGGCATTATTATCAAAAGCCTAAGCTCTCCTAAGGCGGCTCACCTAATGCGCATAGGAGAATTTGAAGTGCTCGGCATTGGCCCTGCTGGTGCAATATTTATGTTTACGCGCGACCGTAGCATTTTGCTTCCCAAAGACTTTGCTGGCAAACGCATGGCCGTTCTCGATGATGTTCCCGAATCTGAATACCTGTCACAAAAGCACGGTATTACACCCGTTAATTCAACCATTTTTAACTCAATCCTCAAGTTTAACAACGGTACGGTTGACCTGACTGCAGCGCCGGCAATTGTTTACGAGCCCTTCGAAATGCATAAAGGCTTAGAACCTGACGGTGGCATCTATAAAGACCCTTTCCTGTATATCACCATGCAGGTTATCGCACGTTGGGAAAAGTTCCCCGAAGGCTTTATTCAGAAGGCTCGGCTAAAAGCGGTTGAGGAATACTCAAAGTTTGTTAAGTTCCTTACGGACCCAGAAGCAACTATCCCCGAACACTATTGGATAGATATCCCCGAACATCTATACGATTACTGGGTGGAAGATTTTAGAGAGAGCCGTTTGGAGTTAGGTCGTCGCGGTATCTACGACCAAAAGACGCTTAAACTAATGAGGAAGGTCCGCTGCAAACTCGACCCTCAAGCGGCTGAATGCTCAGCAAGCAACCGCGAATAGAGAGCTAAGTATTTGACGCTAATCCCCTACATTCGCTATCGCTGTATGGGGGTCTTGGTGGATGATTATATCGGATTGCGGAAAAAACTCTTTTATCTTGTCATGTACCTCGTCAGCGAGGTCATGTGCAGCGAGTAATGTCATATTCCCATCCATTACAAGATGGAACTGAATGAATTTCGTCTGACCAGACTGACGTGTTCTTAGATCATGAATCTCTATGACGTTTTCATGTTCACAAGCCAAGCTTTCTATCTGATTAATTTCCTCATCAGGGAGTTCCCGGTCAAGCAACAACTGAATGGCTTCATAGCCGATTTCTATTGCACATTTTAGAATGTACAAGCCTATTAGTAAGGCAATAATAGGGTCTGAATACAACCAGCCCATATAATAAAGGGCCAAGCCTAACAAAATTCCAGCATTAGTTACTAAGTCTGCTGAATAGTGAAGAGAATCAGCCTTGACAGCAATCGAATTGGTTTTTCTAACGACATAACGCTGGTAAGCAACCAATACCAAAGTTAATGCCATCGAGAAGAGCATCACCCATGTGCCAATTTCAGGTGACTCGATCAGTTCAGGGTTAAAAATCCGCTCCACTGTATACATCAATAGAAATATCGCCGAGCTGCCAATAAATATTGCTTGCCCTAAGCCCGCTAGTGATTCAGCCTTACCATGCCCAAAACGATGCTCCTCATCCGCGGGCTCCAAGGCATAACGCACCGCAAACATATTGATTAGCGAAGCAGCCAAATCCAGTAACGAGTCTACTAGTGCGGCTAGCACCCCCATTGAACCCGTTACAATCCAAGCATATATTTTTAATATTAGTAAGGTAAATGCAACAGCGACAGAAGCCCTGGTTGCCCAAATAATAAGTTGTTCCGATTTTGCCCGCATAGTAATGTTCACTAAGATCTCTTAACAAAAGAATAGAGCTCCTATTT
>NZ_LWGG01000811.1:0-826 GCF_001635365.1 Oleiphilus sp. HI0128
GGTGATCAGGATATTATGACCCCGCCCAAATACGCTGACTACCTCAAGAAGGCTTTAGCTAATGCAAGTCTGGCTCTTATACCGGGTGGCAGTCATATGGTATTTGCCGAGCAAGCAGATGAGGTGAATGCCAGAATAGATAGCTTCATCAATACACTCTAATCATACCCGTAAACAGAGGGTTTCACCCCTCGCTAGAATCTGCCACCGTGCTAAACCGCTAGCGAGGCTCGGAGGCCTCTGCCCACGAATAATAGAAATTGCTACCTCATAGAATATTACCATTTTGCGGTTTGCTTCCTTTTGCAGGGTGTAGCTGATGTTATAGAATTCTCCGCTCAGAAGAGAATAATAGGTAGTCACGAAATGGAAGCTTATCTGCAGGCTTGCCCCTATATCGATTGGCGGCACGAAGCCGTGCAACGTCAGGCAAGTTTGTTAGCGCAAGGAAGGCAAGATTGCTACGTAATCGCCCAAAGGTGTTTTGGGTTTGTGCGTGATGAAATAAAACACAGTTGGGATTACCGGTTGAATCCGGTGACGGTTTCAGCTTCTCAGGTGCTTGAACACGGAACAGGTTTTTGTTACGCAAAAAGCCACTTATTGGCTGCTTTACTTAGAGCGAATCAAATTCCGACTGCGATATGCTATCAACGTGTACGTCTCGATGACACCCCTAGCTTTTGTTTGCATGCACTAAACGCTGTGCATCTGCCTGACTATGGTTGGTACCGTATCGATGCACGTGGGAATACCCCTGAAATCGACGCTCAATTCACGCCTCCAGTTGAAAAACTGGCAATTGAGCGATATGGTTTGGGAGAGT
>NZ_LWGG01000812.1:0-8633 GCF_001635365.1 Oleiphilus sp. HI0128
AGGATGAAGACGGAACAACCATATATGCCGGCGTATTTATTGGACAAAGTTAGCGCAATGAATAAACTATCGCTTCAAATAATTAATAAAGCAATTCAAACACTTGCTATATACAAAGGGTCTTATCCGCAATGAAATTTCTTATCGTAGACGATAGCCGTGCCATGCAAGTTATTGTTAAACGTGGCCTAGAACAGCTGGGTTATAGCGACAATGAATACAAGACGGCAAATAACGGAAAAGATGCGCTTAATATAGCCAAAGACTGGACGCCTGACCTAATTCTATGTGACTGGCATATGCCGGAAATGACAGGAATTCAGCTGCTGCAATTATTGAATAAATTGGAACTACCCAGCAACATCGGGTTTGTCACCTCAGAAACCTCTGAGAGCCGTTTAAAAGAAGCGAAAGAAATGGGTGCATGTTTCATTGTAAACAAGCCCTTTACCGATGAAGATTTGCATAAAGCAGTTCTGCCTATCCTCCAAGGCGCAATAGAAGGTGAGGATGCTTTAAAGCAAGATACAGCCGTAACTTGCGACAAAGGCATCACACTACCTACGGCAGCCGCATTCGATAAAGCCATTAATGCGGTCACCAGCTCTTCGGTTAAACTCACCGAAAAAACAACCGAGCCACTCAATTACGAGCACCTTCCCTTCATTACAGGTATTTACGCGATATCAGGCACCTCGTCTATTCGTAGTATCTGCGTACTCGATCTTGAAGCAAGCTGTTTTTTGGGTTCCGCTCTGCATAACCTGCCGGTTGAAGATGCGCTTGACTCAATACAGAAAAAGGCAATCCCAAAGCAGCTTCTCGAAAACTGCGGCATGGTACTCAAGGTAATTTCGGTTCTATTCTTCGACCAAAAAAGTGGCACGGACCTAAAGCTGGAAAACTTCCACCTGATCGCCAAACCATTCGATAAACTAGATGCGTTAAGTCGAAAAGGCGGTAACCAGCGCATGGATTTTGAGCTCTGTATAGATGGTTATGGGAAGGGCCGAATGTCGGTGATCGCAGTTAATCGCTAAGTTAGTTATCTATTCCGTTCATTTGTCTGGACCTTATATTTAACCTCGCTCCCTTACTCAATCTATTATCACCTTATACACTCCTATCACCTTGGGGGTATAAAGTTGATTAGGGTCAACTGCCCTGCTTTTCTTCGTTTCTCTTCGCTACAGATCACTGTATTAATGTTCGCAACGTCAATGGCTTACATTAAATATTGGATCTACAGACGAGATGAAATACCCTTTTGATGGAACAAGCTTTTCCCTTAGGAATTTGTATCTATTAGTTTCCTGTCTATTTATCTGCCTTATCGGCAGCCCTGCTTTTTCTGCCGGGCTTGATATCACGCCAATTAAAGCCCCTCTTCCCTTTATCCAAGAGGCTTTCCCGAATGCCAGCTCGATTTCTGAAAAAACTGGCGACCCTCAAATCAAAACGATTTTCCAAGACGAGCAAGTCATTGGCTACGCCTTTGAAACAGATGATGTCGCGCGTATTCCTGCCTACTCCGGTGAACCCGTCAATACACTTGTGACGTTGGATACTCAAGGAACAATCATTTCTGCCAATGTTCTGGAACATCATGAACCTATCTTGCTGGTAGGAATTCCAGAGCAAGATTTATGTGACTTTACGGACCAATACCAAGGGCTAAAAGTTAACACCAAGGTAAAAGTCGGCACGGGAACAGAAGAGAACACCGAGTATCTCGATGGCGTATCCGGTGCAACCGTCACTGTGATGGTGATGAACATGGGGATTATTCGCGCCGCCAACGAAGTGGCGATCGCGCATGGCATCATCGAAGCCTCTGAATTTGCCTCACAGGCTGCGGCCACGATTAATCAAGAAGTCTACCAGCCTTCCGACTGGCAGACCCTGACAGGCAACGGTGCGATCCGACGTTTCCATTTGAACAATTCCAAAGTCGATGATGCTTTCATGGCAACTGAAGCTGCGGACCAGGCAGCCCCGCTTGAAGAAAAAGAAGACACTTTTGTCGATCTATATTATACGCAATTGAATATCCCGACAGTCGGCCGTTCACTCTTAGGTGACGGTGAATATGAATGGATGATGGAGCAACTAAAGCCCGGCGAGCATGTAATAGGTTTACTCGGAAACGGCTATTCCTTTAAAGGCTCTGGCTATGTTCGCGGAGGAATATTTGACCGAATCGTCATTCACCAAGGTAAAAATGAGTTCAGCTTCAGGGATACCGAACAATACCGAATTAACGACCTATATGCTGCGGGTACGCCGCACTTTAAAGAAATGTCGCTGTTCATTGTCAGCGAGCATCATAAGTTTGACCCCGGACAACCCTGGCAAGTCGAGCTACTTATTCGCCGCCAGACAGGCCCTATTGAAGGCGTCTTTACCAGTTTTAAACCAGAGTATGCCGCACTCGAAGAGTTTTTAATTAGGCCTGAACCGCCAGAAATCTAAGAAGAAAAAGCGCTATGGGAACAGGTTTGGGAAGATAAGAGTACGGCAACGAAACTGCTGGTCTTCAGCATGTTGGTTCTCACCCTTGTATTATTCATACAAGATTGGTTAGTTAAGTTCCCTCGCTTTATGCACTATTTCAGAATTGGCTTCCTTCTTTATACAGTAGGGTTTATTGGCTGGTACTGTAAGGGACAGCTGTCCGTTGTCAATGTACTTACCTTCGTTCAATCGCTGATGAACGACTTCAACTGGGAAACCTTCCTCCTCGACCCGATTATTTTTGTACTTTGGGTTTTTGTCGCTGCCACAGTCTTAATGTGGGGCCGAGGTGTTTACTGCGGCTGGTTGTGCCCCTTCGGTGCCTTGCAAGAGCTGATAGGCGAAATCGCGATGAAGCTACGCATTCCTCAGCTACATATTCCTTTTGTTATTCATGAGCGTTTATGGGCGATTAAATACCTAATTTTGCTAGCTTTGTTTGGCTTATCACTGGAGTCCCTGGCTGTCGCAGAAACCTATGCCGAAGTGGAGCCTTTCAAAACAACTTTCCTGCTGCGCTTCGATCGCGATTGGCCCTTCATTCTTTACGCGGCCGGGCTTCTGGTTACGTCAATATTTAATCGTAAGTTCTATTGCCGCTACGTCTGCCCAATGGGTGCAGCCATTGCTATTCCTTCTTTCGCTCGCCTCTTCGACTGGCTAAAACGCCGAAAAGAATGCGGCAAGCCCTGCCAGCTTTGTGCCCAAGAGTGTGAGATCGGAGCGATTGCTCCTACTGGTGAGATTAATATGCGCGAATGCCACTACTGCCTCGATTGTCAGATGACTTATCACAGTAAAGAGAAATGCCCACCACTTGCCAAAAAATACCGCAAAGCAACGAAAGAAGCGCCTGTCGAGCCGGTTCGTATTGTCAACCAAGGAGGCTCATAAGATTCGAATACAAAAGAAAAACACACAATAAAAGCAATTAAAGAATTAGCAGTACAAACAACGAAGTAAGAAGTTCTCTATCACAACCAGGAACAACTTGGAGATCATTATGACCGACATAAATAAGGAAAACCCTGTCGACCGCCACGTCGATGATAGTCCTGAAAAAGAAGGCATGAGCCGTCGTAAATTTATTGGTGCAACCACTTTAGTCGGTGGTGCAGGTGTTGCTGCGTCAACACTTACCGCATCCATGTTTTCAGAACTTGCTCAGGCAAAAACGGCCGAGAAAATGGCTGCTAGCGCCCATGTAGGGCCAGGTGAGCTCGACGAATATTACGGCTTTTGGAGTGGAGGTCACTCAGGTGAAGTTCGCATACTTGGCCTACCTTCAATGCGTGAGCTAATGCGTATTCCGGTATTCAACCATGAAAGCGCGACTGGCTGGGGTCAGACCAACGAAAGTAAAGCAGTCATGGGTGAATCTGCCAAGTACTTTAACGGTGATGCACATCACCCTCATATGAGTATGCAAGATGGCCGCTATGACGGTAAGTATGTTTTCATCAACGATAAAGCAAATACTCGTGTAGCACGTATCCGCTGCGACATTATGAAAGCCGATAAGATGATCGACGTTCCAAATGTACAGGCGATCCATGGTTTAAGGGTTCAGAAAGTACCTCATACCAAATATATATTCTGTAACGGTGAATATGAAATTCCATTACCGAATGACGGACGTGATTTGGATGACCCTAGTAAATATTTCTCCATGTTCAACGTCATTGACGCTGAGAAGATGGAAATGGCTTTCCAGGTCATTGTTGATGGCAACCTTGATAATACCGATGCCGACTACGACGGTCGTTTCGCTGCATCAACCTGCTATAACTCTGAAAACGGCGTAACGCTACCTGAAATGATTTCAGCTGAGCGTGACCATGTTGTTGTATTTGATATTCCAGCGCTTGAGAAAGCGGTTCAGAACGGTGACTTCAAGACAATCGGCGATTCCAAAGTACCTGTAATCAATGGCCGTAAAGGTTCCAAATATACTCGCTATATTCCGGTACCCAAGAGTCCTCATGGCTTGAACACTTCACCAAACGGTGAATACTTTGTGGCTAACGGTAAGCTTTCACCAACCGTTTCAGTGATTGCGATCAAGAAGCTGGCTTCACTATTTGATGATAAGATCAAACCTCGCGATACCATCGTTGCAGAGCCAGAGCTGGGCTTAGGGCCGCTTCATACAGCCTTTGACGGACGCGGTAATGCTTATACAACCGTCTTTATCGATAGTCAGGTGGTTAAGTGGAACGTGGAAGATGCGATCAAAGCTTATCAAGACAAGAAAGTTAATTACATTCGCCAAAAGCTGGATGTTCATTATCAGCCAGGTCACCTTCACACCACCATGGGTGAAACCCGTGATGCTGATGGCAAATACCTAGTCTGTCTCTGTAAGTTCTCTAAAGACCGATTCTTACCGACGGGCCCACTTCGTGCCGAAAATGATCAGTTAATCGATATCTCCGGCGATGAAATGAAGCTGATTCACGACGGCCCGACCTTTGCTGAGCCTCACGATTGTATGATCGTTCATCGAAGCAAAGTGAAGCCAAGCAAAATCTGGAAGCGTGATGACCCCTTCTTCGCTGAAACCGTTGCTCAAGCAAAGAAAGATGGTGTAAATCTTGAAATGGACAACAAGATTATTCGCAAGGGTAACAAAGTGACGGTTTATATGACCTCGGTTGCACCAAACTTTGGCCTGAACAAATTTACCGTTAAGCAAGGCGATGAAGTCACCATGGTGATCACTAACCTTGATATGGTAGAAGACGTAACTCATGGTTTCTGTATGGTCAACCATGGCGTCAGTATGGAAATTGGCCCTCAGCAAACCCAGTCAGTGACCTTTACCGCCGACAAGGTTGGCGTACAATGGTTCTACTGTCACTGGTTCTGCCATGCACTGCATATGGAAATGCGTGGCCGAATGTTAGTCGAAGCTTAAACCCTTTAAGCTTTAGCTAACTGCTAAAGGCGAAAAAGAAGTACAAGATGTCACAACCATCTCGAATACTGCTGGAAACACAGCAGAACAAACAGAAGCACAGTGCGTATATCCTTATGCTGTGCCTCTGTACCTGTCTGATAGTGGTGGCATCTCTTTTATCCTCTTCAGCCTATGCTCAAGAGATAAGGATTAATTCTCAGCTAGACCTACAAGCTGTTCTCGATAATGCCTCTCGAGGCGATACGATAGTCCTCTCTCCCGGTGTTTACGCCGGTAACTTTGTTATTCGACAGAGTCTCACTATTCAAGGTGAAAAGGGCGCTATCATCAACGCCCAAGGCATGCATGACGGGATTCGAATAAAAGCTCCACATGTCACCATTGAAAATCTGACAATAGAAAACTGGGGCGATGATTTAACGGCAATGAATGCCGGCATCTTTATTGAAAAATCGGCACAAAATACAACCATCAAGAATAACCTGCTTCATGGTGATACTAGCGGTATTTGGTTAGATAAATGCGATGGTGCAAAAATTATCAACAATAAAATAAGCGGTAACGAGCAGATGCGCTCAACCGACCGAGGCAATGGTATTCATCTATCCGTTGCGACCAATACCGAGGTTCGTGGCAACGAAATCTGGCATACCCGTGACGGAATTTACATTATTTCTAGCCAGAACAACCTGCTCACTGAAAACCATATGCACGACCTTCGCTACGGGGTTCATTACATGTACTCCCACAGCAATACCGTCACCAAAAACAAAGCGGTACGAACCCGTGCAGGCTATGCGCTCATGCAATCCAGAAGTCTCACTGTCAATCATAACCAGTCACTCGATAGTGAAGACTACGGCATCTTATTAAACTTTATTACCTATTCCACCTTAACTAACAACACGATTGATGGCGTGCGTCAAAGTGAGGCACGTCACGTTGAGGGTGCCGATGGTAAGGGCTTCTTTATTTATAACTCGCTGCACAACAAAATTCTAGACAATGACGTGAGTAATGCAGAAATCGGTATTCACCTGACAGCAGGTTCCGAGAACAATATTATTGCTAAAAACACCTTTATCAAAAACCAGACTCAAGTGAAATACGTCGCGACCCGCAAACAAGAATGGAGCCTCGACGCCCAAGGTAATTACTGGAGCGACTATTTAGGCTGGGATATGAACAATGATCAAATTGGCGATACCTACTTCGAACCCAATGACAGTATCGACAAGCTACTATGGAAGTTTCCTCAGGCAAAAATGCTAATGGATAGCCCTGCAGTATTGTTACTACGTTATATCCAAAAACAATTCCCGGTACTTAAATCGCCTGGGGTAAGAGATAGTTTCCCTCTCATGACACCGCCCGCTCGTAAGGTAGCCAGCCCATGACGTCCCCTTCTTCTGACCTTGTTGTTAAGCTTGACTCAGTCTCCAAACATTATGGCGAGCTAAAAGCACTCGAGGCAATCAATCTGGACTTGCCTCCAGGCGAAGTGCTTGGCTTGTTTGGTCATAACGGCGCTGGCAAAAGTACGCTGATGAAAATCATCCTGGGCGTGCTTGAGCCTTGTCAAGGCGAAGTACTAACCCTTGGCCAGTCACCTCGAGACAAAAAAGCTCACCACATTCGCCAGAAGTTTGGTTATCTACCCGAAAATGTTAGCTTTTATGATCACCTAAGCGGGCGCGATATACTCACTTACTTCGCCAAACTTAAAGGCTTTAAAAAGAACGAGGCTGAACGGTTACTTGAGAGTGTTGGCCTTCAAGCTGCAGCAAATCGAGCAGTCAAAACCTACTTTAAAGGTATGAGGCAGCGCCTTGGTTTGGCGCAAGCACTGCTAGGCAAACCTAAACTATTATTACTGGATGAGCCCACCGTTGGCTTAGACCCTATCGCAACCGATTATTTTTATCGTACGGTAGACGAACTACGAAGCGATGGTTGCGCAGTGATTCTTTGTTCTCATGTTCTCCCTGGTGTTGAAGCGCATATCGACAGAGCTATGATACTAGGTGGCGGGAAGCAATTAGCCTTGGGTAATCTTGAAACGCTTCGCCAGCAAAGCGAGCTGCCTATCGAGATCAAAGCGCATGGCTTAGCAGCGAATGAAATTCCCAGCGAACTCATGCAGTATCAAAATGCGGTCGCCTGTGCGGCTGGCCAGCAATCTCTGCTTGTGCCGACGAAAGATAAAATGTCCGCCCTTAGAACACTCTCGGGAAATACAAGCATCAGCGACCTGGAGATCAAGCAACCTTCCTTGCAGGAAATATACAGCCACTTTATTCGCAAGGGAGAGCAATAAATATGGATAAAATACTAACTGTCGCCTCAAAAGAATTTAAAGATGGCTTCCGCAATCGCTGGACTTTGGCGATCACGGTAATCTTCGCCATTCTATCTTTAGGGCTTACGTATTTTGGCGCGGCTGCCTCAGGTAGTATCGGCTTTGCCTCGCTCAACTCAACCTTAATTAGTCTGGCAAGTCTGGCCGTTATCCTGATTCCCTTGATCGCATTGATGATCGCCTACAACGCCTTCGTAGGAGAATATGAACAAGGCACCATGCTACTCCTGCTCACCTACCCCCTCAGTCGACGCGATATGTTGATTGGCAAATTTCTGGGCCAAGGAAGTATCATCGCGATCTCCTCCCTGCTTGGTTTTAGTACTGCTGCAGCAGCCATTATCTTCAGCAGCGAGGTGGAAACCCTAGAAGTTCTCAATGCATTTTTCTGGTTTATTCTATCGGCGACACTACTTGGCTGGGTTTTTATTGCCATCGCCTATGTTATTAGTCTTAGCGTAGAAGAGAAATCGCGTGCCGCGGGCCTGGCTTTGGTCACCTGGTTTTTCTTTGTACTGGTATTCGACTTGGCTTTACTCGCTATTTTAGTCGCCAGTAACGGCGTTTTTCAAGGTAGTTGTCGCCTGAGCATTTAAGCTGCTTGTTTTTCCTTCTCCGGGTTCAACTTAACGTCACCCACTTTCTCCCAGTTCCGCGTAGCTTTTGACCACCTTATTTGGTTCTTTCTTTTCATCTTGCGATAAAGCTCATCCCTCTTCGATAATATTTCTTCATCCAGACCTAAGTGCCTTTGCTCTGGGGTAACAAAGTTAATTCGACTATGCCGGTGCTCTGTGTTGTACCAAGTGACAAACTCTTTCACCCAAGTTCTTGCTTCAT
>NZ_LWGG01000813.1:0-2304 GCF_001635365.1 Oleiphilus sp. HI0128
GTCTATTTCCCCGTTATCTTCTCCGTAAAAACAAGACCTTAGTCTTACAAGCACTGGGCTTACAAACAACACGCCTTTTCCTCCGACAGAAAGACATTCAGCCCCTTCTCCTCAGCACGCGTCTACTTTTTTAGACTCATTACCGTTAGAGGCTTTTCATCATTTAGTAAATGTACGTTTACCCCGTGGAATAGATCACTCTGTAGGTGATCTTTTTCCCCCTTCCAAACGTAAACGTAACAAACATCATAGTTAGGATTGAATAGAATTCATGTCAGCTCAAGGTTTACATCAACAAATCAGCGACTTACGAACCAAACAACCAACTCAAAACCAGGGCATTAACGTTGTATGGTTTAAGCGTGATCTCAGGTTACGTGATCATACTCCCCTGAAGGAAGCTTGTGCAGGCAAAAATCCCACCTTACTGATCTATATCTTCGAAGATCTGCTAATACAAGACCCTCACTACGACGTGCGCCATTGGCGTTTTATTTGCCAGTCTTTAGCCGATTTGAATCGTCAACTCAAGGCCTTTAACACGCAGATCCATTGCTTTCGGGGCAAGGTTCTTAAGGCGTTAGAGGAAATCCATAGCCATTTCACAATCAATCGATTATTCAGCTATGAAGAGACCGGTATACGTGCTACCTATGAGCGCGATAAGGAAATAGCTGATTGGCTAGCCAAACACCAAATAGACTGGCAAGAAAGCCCAACGGGCGGAGTCATTCGAGGGCTGACCCACCGAAGCAATTGGGACAAGCACTGGCACAGTATCATGCGCATGGGTTTAGACAATCCCGACCTTCGAGGCGCTAACCTTATTTCTCTAGCACATCATCATCCGAATGATGCAATGGAGCCTTCTTGGCTTGAAACGCATCCTAGGATGCAACATGGGGGTGAAAAATGGGCTGAGAGAACACTCGCTTCTTTTTTTAGATCAAGAGGTCAAGACTATGCCTATAAAATATCAAAACCACTTGAAAGCCGAAAGAGCTGTTCCCGCATGTCTCCTTACCTGGCTTGGGGAAATATTAGCCTGCGGCAGTTTTATCAGCGAACCTTACTTCATCGTCGCGAACAGGGGTGGCGTAAAACGGCGAATACCTTGTGTTCACGTTTGCATTGGCACTGCCATTTTATCCAAAAGTTTGAAAGTGAACATGAAATGGAAGAAAGACCTGTCAATCGCGCTTACGCGTTATTCAGCTATCGAGAAGACAATGATTCCCTTTGCCATCGCCAAGCTTGGCAAGATGGAAAAACGGGCTACCCCATTGTTGATGCATGCATGCGATGTTTAATCGAAACGGGTTATTTGAACTTTCGAATGCGATCCATGCTCGTCAGCTTTTTTTGTCATCATTTGCTGCAGGATTGGCGGCAAGGTGTACATTATCTAGCCAAGCTTTTTTTGGACTTCGAGCCCGGTATTCACTATGCGCAGTTTCAGATGCAGGCTGGCGTCACAGGCACAAATACCATTCGAATTTACAATCCAGTGAAACAAAGTCTAGAGCATGACCCTAATGGTGAGTTTATCAGAATGTGGCTACCGGAATTGGCTAAACTCCCAAACGAGCTGATTCACACGCCGTGGATGATGACTCCTATGGAAGAAACATTGTATGACCTATCTCTGGGAACCACGTATCCAAAACCAATTGTCGATATTAAAGAAACGGGAAAAATTGCTCGCCGCGAATTATGGGCTTTTCGTAAACGAACCTTCGTCAGACAAGAAAACAGCAGGATTCTTCACCGTCACGTACGTCCTAATAAACGGAAAAGAGACTAAACTGAACCGCTGTGTGCCACCTTAAGAAAAAACACTTTGGTGCTTTGAAGCAGGCTATTGCGAAGGCCTTACTCACCAAACTCTATTTTAACCCGCTATGGTTATTCAAGCACTTCCTCTTGATAATTTTTTTGAGTGGCCGTTATTCGACTTTCAGTTATTGTCGATTGCAACACTGCGCTTTATTGTCGATTTGCCTGTAGCAGTATTCGCCATTGTGACGATCCAAAACACGCCCCCTCGCAATGATCTGCTTTAATCAAACAGGACACTTCAATAAGGAATATAATCCAATTATTGAGGTGTTAAATGACAAAACGAAAGAACAGAAGTTATACAACAGAGTTTAAACAAGAAGCGGTTGCCCTGGTCACCGAGCAAGGCTATAGCGTTCCTAAAGCGGCTGCTTCATTGGGTATTACAGATAAGTTGCTCTACAACTGGAAAGCCAAGTTTGATGCGGAACAATCTGGTACTGGCTTAAATACAGATGAGCGTGC
>NZ_LWGG01000814.1:0-6846 GCF_001635365.1 Oleiphilus sp. HI0128
AAGGAAATAGATATGTCTCAGGTCACGGATGATCGAGAAAAACGTTTTTGGAACAACTATATAGCTCAACTTTCTGAGCGCAATATCAAGCCCGCTCTGTTCCAGTGGTATGTGCGTCATTGTGAGCAGTTTATTCGGTATTATACGGACGTCCGGCTTAAGGAACATACCGATCAAAGTGTTCAGGATTACTTCTCAAACTTACTTGAGAGTAACAAGCTCAAGGCTTGGCAGAAGCGTCAGGTGGTTGATGCGATTCATTGTTTGTTTCTAAGTATTCATTCCCCCTTTTGTAAGCAGGTTGATTGGGATTATTGGAAAATGTCGTGCAAAGAGTTGGAGGCTGATCATGTCTCGAATGCGCGAAATAATACGCCTGTTGTAACAGGTCGAAGCAAAAATATGGACTTGGAGGGCAGTGCAAATGCACCAGAAGTCGAGAAGTTAATCTATCAGGTGCGTGCTAAGGGGTACAGTATTCGCACCGAAAAGACTTATGTCCATTGGGTTAATCGCTTCTTAAAGTTCTGTTCTAATAGTCACACCCAAGGTAACTCTGCCAGAGATGTGATTGACTATCTTTCATTTTTGGCTGTTGATAAGGGTGTGTCGAGTTCAACGCAGGCGCTTGCGCTGAATGCAATAGTCTTTTACTTCAAAATGGTTTTAAACCTTGAGCTTGGTGATGTTAGCCAATTCGTCAAGGCAAAAAAACGTCAGAAGTTGCCGGTTGTCTTGTCTGCCGATGAAGTAAACGAAATATTAGCCGAACTACAAGGGGTTCAATTGCTACTGGTATCATTGCTCTATGGCTGTGGTCTAAGGTTGATGGAGGCGATTCGGCTTAGAGTTCAAGATATCGATTTTGCGTATCAGCAAATTATCATACGCAATGCCAAAGGGAATAAGGAAAGGGTGGTGCCGCTTCCTGCTAAAATTCAAGGGTCACTAAAAGCGCACTTGAAAGACGTAAAAGCGATGCATGAAACCGATTTAAAGGAAGGTTATGGTAGTGTTTATATGCCAGCCGAATTAGTTAGGAAGTATGGCAAAAATGACCAGCTATGGATTTGGCAATATGTGTTTCCTAGTGCCAAATTATCGCTCGACCCCAAGTCGAAAGCAGTGCGCAGGCACCATTTACACGAGTCGACCTTGCAGAAGTCGGTCAGGTACTGCGCTCGAAAGCTCGGGATTGCAAAGCGTGTTACCTGTCATACCTTTCGTCACAGTTTTGCCACGCATCATTTGGAACGCGGGATGGATATTAGAATGCTGCAAGAACTATTGGGGCATTCCGACGTTGCCACGACGATGATTTATACCCACACAGCTAATTTCTCTAAGGGCAAGACTTCTAGTCCGTTGGACTTTCTTTAGTGCTAACCTGCAAAGAACTAATCCTAACCTGGTCTCCCTGTATCACCTCTAAGCCGAAAGCCCCGCAGTGAGAACAAGCATCGTATAGGTGCTTGATTTCACTTTGTTTCTGGCAGCTTCCGCATAGGCCAATACCTGAAGGGCGGGATAGGATTAACTTCGCATTGTCTGCAATGGAGCCTTTCATCACGGCGTCAAAACAAAACTGCATAGCTTCTGCCTCGACATGGCTTAGTTGACCGACCTCTAAATAAACGGCTTCAACCAAGTTGAAGTGCTCGGCTTCGGCTTGTTCTTCAATGAGTTCACGCATACTTTCCGCAAGTGATAGCTCATGCATGCTCGCTAATCCACTTGGTAGTGAACGCGAGGGCTTTATCTAAATTGCCTTGGGCGCGCGGGCTCAGTGTCTCGTCAAAGACATCAAATTCGTAGCCGCGAATTGCCAGAATAAAGGCTTCGGGTTTTGTCTCATATAAGGTATGGCACAATTGCAGAACCGACTCAGGTTGAAGCTGATGGCTGCCCAGGCTTTGTTGATCATTAGCGCTGGCTTCATTAAACGAAAAGGGTGGGGAAGAGTCTAAACTCGCGTCTACAAATACCACCGTGTCGTACTGTGTAATGTCGTAAGCGTCTTCGACGGTGAGTTGGTAGTTTGAAGAAAGGCTTACTTTATCAGCAAGTATTGAGTCATCTTCGAGTGCTTTAATAAGCGCCGGGCCGAGGCCATCATCTTGTCTGCCAGGGTTGCCGTAGCCAATAAAGAGTATCTTCTTAATCATCTAGATCTTGCTCATCTAGTGTTGGCCATCTACAAACTGGCTGTTACTGTCGATCAGTTTATTTTCATGATCAAACAGCTCCACCTTGAGCGGCATTTGGCCGAGCGCATGGGTTGCACAAGATAAACATGGGTCGTAAGCGCGAACGGCCACTTCGATATGATTGAGCATGCCTTCCGATATTTTGTTCTTGCCTGAAATATATTTTCGGGCGACATCGGTCACTGCTTTGTTCATGGCGGTATTGTTATGGGTTGTCGAGACAATCAAGTTGCAGTAGGTGACTTGGTCATTCTCATTGACTTTGTAATGGTGGAATAAAGAGCCTCTCGGCGCTTCGATTACGGCTATCCCTTCTTCACGACGATCGCCGGTTAGTTTGAGATCCGTACCCATAATATCCGGGTCAAGAAGTAGTTCTTTGATCTTTTCGACACAGTGAAGGACTTCTATCATTCGTGCCCAGTGATAGGCCAAAGACATATGAGCAGGCTTATGTTGGGAGAACTCTTTGAATTCTTCATGACGAGCATTGGCCAAGGGGGTGTCGATAAAGCTGACTGTATTCATGCGAGCCAGTGGGCCGACCCGATACCAACCGTCAACATTGCCCCGGCTCTTGATAAAGGGGAACTTCATGTACGACCAGGGTTTTACTTCTTCTTTGATAAAATCATCGAAGTGCCGGTAATCCATTTGGTCAAAGATCAAGTTGCCGTTGGCGTCAATTGCGCGAAGCTGGCCATCGTATAAATCTAAAGCGCCGTCATCACGAACCAGTGACATATGACTAGACTTAAAGTTGGCGAAGCTTTCTACCAGCCCTAGGTGCTCAAGTGTATAGTTGCGCGTAATATCGACCGCTTCTTGTGACCACTCAATCATCTGATCGATATCTTGTAGTAGTTTGTCTCGTTCTTGAACTGAAAGACTCTTACTGATGCCGCCCGGAATGGCTGTGTTGCCATGAATTTTTTTACCTGCGGTGTACTGAATAACTTCTTGTCCGTACTTGCGCATTAATACGCCTTTCTTGGCCAGGTCAGGAAAGGCTTTAATGACTTCAAAGATATTGCGCTTTTTAGCGGGAGCAGAAAAACCAAAGAGCAGGTCAGGTGAACTGAGATGGAAGAAGTGGAGTACGTTGCTCTGCATAATCTGGCCGTAGTGCATTAGGCGGCGCATTTTTTCGGCGGTGGGCGTGAGTTGGTCAACACCGACAATCATATCCATAGCTTTTGCGGCTGCTAAGTGATGACTTACCGGGCAGATGCCACACAAGCGCTGAACGATGACAGGCACTTCCCAAAGTAATCGGCCCTGGATAAAGCGCTCAAAGCCTCTGAACTCGACAATATGTAAGCGCGCTTCAGACACCTGGTTTTGTTCATCGAGGTGAATCGTCACTTTGCCGTGACCCTCGACTCGCGTTAGGGGTTCTATTTCTACGATCCGAGCTTTTGTTTTTTTCATCTTTTCAGCCCTTGAATTAGTCAAACTTGATCAGTGAATAATCAAGCGAAGGTGGCTCGCCTTTGATCAAGGCTGTTAAAGCACTCCATAGCGCATCGCCAGAAGGTGGACAACCTGGAATCTGGTAGTCAACTTTGACCACATCGACGCAGGTGTAAACCTTGTCGAGCAGCAAAGGTAGAGCTGGGTCATTTGGTATCTGGTTTTCTGGGTTGAGTACCTTGGGCGTGGTATAGGCTTCGTCCAGGCATTCTCTTAGCGGATCATCGGAATGCATAATGGCATTTCGCATGACCGGCAAACCGCCCATGATGGCGCATTGCCCAACGGCAAAAAGTATGTCGCAGTTCTCTCTGAATTCACGAAGCACATGGACGTTATCTTCATTACAGCAGCCGCCTTCAATGAGGCCAATGTCGCAACGGCGTGTGAACTTTTTGACATCGTTTAAAGGGCTGCGATCAAACTCGGCCAGTTCCATTAGTTCGATTATTCTTTCATCAATATCCAGCAACGACATATGACAGCCAAAGCAACCTGCCAGAGAGGTGGTGGCAATACGCTTCTTTCTCATTTTGTACTGTCCTCTTTGCCGGTTTCAGGCTGGTATTGTCGTACTTCGATATCTGAGCCAATTATATGGCTGTCGTATTGACGCTCGCCAACGGGGGCGAAAAAGCCATCGTTCTTTCGAATAATACAGCCAACCGGACAAACCTCTAACGACATGGCATAGTCGTTAATATCGGCATTGGTATCAGCAAGGCAGTCGCCATTCACACCAATACGTTTATGGATACCGCGACCCACGTATTCAAAGACATGCTTGTCGTCAACGTCTCGTGAGGCTCGAATACAACGGCCACAGAGTATGCAGCGGTTGTTATCTAATGCGATATCCGGGTGCGAAGCATCAACCGGGCGTGAGGGCTGTAAGTATGGGAAGTCTGATGCCTGAGACAAACCAAGGCGATAGGCGGTTGCTTGTAGTTCGCAGCGTCCACTAGCTTCGCAGATAGGACAGAGATGATTGCCTTCATGAAATAACATTCTGACCAAATCTTTGCGATAGCCTGTTACTTCCTGGCTTTCATTTTCAATAATTGCACCGTTTTCGATAGGTTGTGTGCAGGCGGCAACGACCCGGCCATTCATTTTGACAGAGCAAACTCGGCAGCTACCTTGGGGAACAAGGCCTTCAGAATCGCATAGCCGAGGAATGTAGATACCTTGTGCCTCACAGGCAGACATTATCGACTGCCCCTCAAGGGCTTCGACTTTCTTGCCGTCGATGGTAAAGCTAAGTCGCTTTTCTTCTTGGTTCATCATTTTTGCTCCCTGTCGTCATGGTCGTATCGCGGGTCAAAATAATCGATCGCCGTTTAGCGATAATACGCGATTCATTCAATGCACTTTGAATATCAAAACCTGCCTGACGACCATCCGGGTGGTCTTTTAGTAATGCCGCGTACACTAAAGGGAAGTTTTCAATTGTCGATAAAATAGGTTTAGGGGACGTATGCCCAAGCCCGCAGCGACTGGTTTGAATAATGGTATTGCCGAGGCTTTGCAAAGACTCCAGGTCCTTGCTCTCGCCCTGGCCGAGCATGATTTTCTCAAGCCCTTTCTTTAAAAACACATTACCGACTCTGCATGGCGTGCAGTAGCCACAGCTTTCTTCAATAAAGAAGTGCATAAAGTAATTGACGATATCGAGAATATTACGTTGCGCCGAGAAAATCATGATAGCCCCTGCTGTAGGTAAATCCTCAAAACATAAGCGCCGGTTAAAGTCGATACGCGCAATCATTTCGCCACTGGCACCACCTACCTGGACAGCTTCTGCATCAATAGCACCAGCTAAGTCGAGTGCATCGGAGACGCTAATACCATGCTCAACTTCATAGATGCCAGGGCGCTCGCAGTCGCCGCAAATACTGAGCAGCTTGCTACCTTTGCTGTGCTCGGTGCCAAGAGACTGAAACCACTCAGCACCTTTGTCCAGAATATGAGGCACGTTGCAGAAGGTTTCGACGTTGTTCACCACTGTTGGATAACCCAAGTAGCCTTTCTGCGCAGGGAAAGGTGGTTTGTTTTTTGGTTCTCCGCGTTGTCCTTCGCATGAGCTGATCAGAGAGCTTTCTTCGCCGCAAATATAGGCACCTGCACCAAGTTGGATGCGGATATCGAAGGAAAAGCGTGTTCCGGTTGACTCGTCAATAAGCATGTCTTGGCCGAGCAGGGCTTCTCGACGTCGTTCTTCCAATACGCTATTTAGGTAGGGCAGCAGGTAACGATATTCAGCGCGCAAATAGAGAATGCCATGCTCACTACCAATTGCGTAGGCGGCGATAGTCATACCCTCTATTAAGAGGTGAGCGCGCTCTGTTAGCAATACTCTATCTTTAAAGGTGCCGGGCTCGCCTTCGTCGGCATTACAAATGACATAACGTTTTTCAGCCGGTGTTTGGGCTGCAAATTGCCATTTGCGCGCGATTTGAAAACCCGCGCCGCCGCGACCTCTTAGATCGGAGCGGAGTAACTCATCAATAATCTCGTCGGGGCTTTTTGAGAGGCATTTAGCCAAAGCTTGCGCTAAAGGAGGCTCACTTAGTAATACCGGGCCAGATTGCTGAATATTGTTATTTACCATGCTCCGTACTAGTGAGTGGCTGTTATTTCCATCGCCTGTTTTACCGCCGAATACCGATAAACACGTGTCATGAATTCGGGTGGATAGTGCTCTCCAGTTATCGGATTCAGATGCTTTGAGTGTACGTTTTAGTGCGTTAACTAAACGTTTCACTTTGCTTGGTGTTAACGAGGTGACGACGTGCTCGTTAATCAGGGCGGCAGGGGCTTGGTCACTCATGCCTATGCAGGGCGTGAGGTGGAGTGAAAACTTCCCATCCAGAGTCGTGTTGCCAACAGGGATCCCTAATGCCAACTCAAAGGCCTGCAGAATTTCCGCGCTCCCCTTATGCTGGTCGATTATATCTTCACTCAGGTGAATGATGATTTTTCCTTGAGGGCTAGTTTTGAAAAAACTATAGAAACTCGCGACCCCTTCAACAACGACTCGGTGACTGTTGGTTTTTTCTGCGACTAACTTCATTGAGTCGCCACTGATCCAACCTAAGGTGTTTTGTATCGCCCAAAGGATATCAATCATTCGCTTGGGATTGTTATCAAAGCCTTGGCAGATTTC
>NZ_LWGG01000815.1:0-3660 GCF_001635365.1 Oleiphilus sp. HI0128
TGCTTCAATTGCTGGTTTGGGAAGAGATTTGATATATTTATTTAGATATCTTTTTCTAACAAAGATAATATTTTCTGGATTAGCAATTTGCTCCCATATTTTTTTATTTTTTGAAAGGGCTTTACAATATTTGAACTCTCTTTTTTTATAACAGTCGGTATCACCTACTAATTTACTGCCACTGGTTTTTTTATGCACTGGGAGTAGAGCTGGATCAATTAGAAATGCGGCATGAATCTTTGTGCCTTTACCCCAAAGCCCTCTAGCCAAACAGTCATTATTTTCAATTTGTCCTACTTGAGTAGTATTGTTTTTGGGGGCGAATTTAAAGTTGCATGCAAAAACACTTGTAATTGGATCGCTTCCAGCTTTTTCCTCAATGATGGGATACAGTAATTTATATAGATCTAATGGAATAGAGTTAACAACCAAATCAGAATAATTAAGCACGGCATAGCCGTGCTTATTTTGTGTGGTATTGACGTCTTTGGTAGCTAATGGATCTGATAAAGCAAATAATAACGAGCTAATTGCACTTAAACAAATTCCTATGAAGCCTTTAATAAACAATGTTTTCATCATCTGCCGTATTTTTCGTCACGAATTTCTTGCATATCTTCCATCCAATCCAATACTTCGTCATTCATAGTTTCGTTATTAATGTTGATATCATCTAGTTCATTTCCTCCGATTTCAAGAAATGCCTGATCAAGTGAGTCTTTTGTTGTCATCATAACATCTGCCATTTCGTTTGCGATACGTGTTTGTTCGATTTCTGAATCTGCTAAGTCATATTGTTCCTGATAACTTTCTAGGATATACGCCATTAATGCTCTGCCTTGAACATCCCTTGAATCTTTATCTGTATTTGCTCCCGACCAACCTGCGCCTGCTTTCATTTTAAGACCAAATGTGTCTGCTAGATCGGCTACTTTATCAATAACTCCCCCTTCAGGGCCTTTATCTCCGCCCATTTTCTTCAATGCGCCTGCTCCCAACTTTAGCAAGCCAGATAGATCTATTTGTGCATCTGCGCCTGCATTGGCTTGTATGGCGCTTGAATCTGTGTCTGACGCATTAAAGCTTCCATACATGGCATCGGACATGCCGTCGATAAGTGAGTTTTCCGTTGCTCGACTTTCACCGGATAGCGCTTGCTTAGCTAGGTTAAGTCCAGCGTCTGAAAGTACGCCTTCAGTTGTAGTATCCATAAGATCTGCAATTTTACCTTTATCTGCATGAGTACCTTCTTTGAATTCGGAGCTATCATCGGATGTTGCTGAAGATTGTGTTAGCGTTGATACATTTACGGGTTTTCCTGAACCATCGGGACTAAACGAAATGGTGCCAACTCCTGAGCCTCCATTTTCTTCGAACTGAGCAAAGCTTTGGGGGTTTACAAACTCGCCTCCGCCAGCAGTATCTATTGTGTCAAGATCTTTTTTATCTAATGCTACTTGAACATTGGCTGCTTCCATTCGTTTCTTGGCTTCGAGGATGTCATCTGCACCAGTAACCCCTTCAACATTTAGGGCTTTATCAAGATTAGCTTGTTCGTTCATCAAGTTATTGAGCTTATTGTCTTTAAGTAAATCAGCAGGGTTTTCATATCCTGCTATTTCAGCACCTTCGTTGGTTGCATCATAGGTAGCAATTGTTTCTCTCGTTTGGTTGGTCGTTTCTTGTGCTGCGAGTATTCGAGCTAAATCAGTAGGTGTTGTGCCATTCTGTTCTGCTAGCTTCTCTTTCATTTGTAGCTTTCCAGACTGTTGCCCCGCCGTGATTGCTGCTTCCCTATCAAGTACAGAGTTTGCAGTTCCGCCTACGTCTTCAAAATATTTATCATCCGTTTTCAATTGTCTTATATTTGGTGCTGTATGAGCATCTGCATAACGCTCAGTGCCCATACTACCTAGCTCACCCATTTGTCTGTCCGCTGTCATATGGCTGTTCATTGTTTGCATTCGTTGCGAAGGATCGAATACTTGACCACCGACTTCGCCGCCTATCTTATCGATATCACTTTGTAACTTTTCGCCCATGTTGGCAAATGCGCGCCCTGAAATCTTGAAAAAGGTTCCTACTAAAATTGTTGCTAGCATTAATCCCATTGATTGCATTTTACCCATAGTTGCTACGGCTTTTTGCAGATCATTGGGAGCTGTCATAAATGTATAAACACTAAAGTTTGTTGTTTGTAATGAAGCTAATTGATCTTCTATGTTTGCTAAGGTTATGCCGTGTATTGCTGTATCGGTTAGTCCCCAAATAGCTGTAAATAACAATAGTCCTGCCGTGTATTTAAGAGCAGTTCCTAGCATTGGTGTGAAGAACATCAGCGTGATAAGAGGCATAATTCCTACAATAATCATCATTGTGCTGTAGCGTATTGTTGGAAGCCATGAACCAGCAGCGACAAGTGTAGATAGTCCTGTTGATTGGTTCTTTAGATTGATCATATCTTCCATGTACGCAACGGGGTTTTCGGCTAGATTTCGGTAGAGATTCTGTGCAAGTGCTTGGTTGCCAGCAATATTATCGACACCCATTGATGATGTACTATCCATTGCATAATCCGCGATTGTAGAAAGCCTAGTTTTACACGTAGCTACATCTGTTTCAAAACCTCCTTTTTTACAAACATCACTATAATGCTGGTTATAAGTGGCTGGTAATGTGATTAATGAAGATATCGATGCCCATGCAGCATTGCAGGTTACGCTATTACCTCCTCGATTTGCTGCATCGTAGTACACTGTCATTTGATATGTTGAAGCTAATTTAGCCAGTTCTCCAACTAAATCATTAGTTTCGTGCAGTATTTTATTTAAATCAAATGTTCCATAGCTCCCCAATGAGGATGTTAGAGCAGGGGGCATACAGTCATCAATATAGTGTTCGATGCTTTTTGATAAATACGGTTTATATTTCAGAGGGTCTTGATTCAAGACTGTTGACAAAAGTTGTATAGTTGCGCCTCCTCCATGTTCTGCCCTATTGAGAGTGTGTGCAGCGAATGTATCTGATCCAATTCTTTCCAATCCATTAACACCGCCAGCGAGCGTAGCTATTAAAAGTGGGACTTGATCTACAGCTTGATATTTATTTAAGACGTTATCGTAAATGTGAATGGTAGTTTTAGGTATGATTGTTCCTTGGTATATAGCGAAACCTAAGCAACAGAAAAATATTTGTGAAAGCATTGTGCTTGCTTTGCCTTGCCCAGTTAGACCCTTAACAGCGTTTAAGGAAGTAGATATAAATACAGCCATAACAAGTATTGTAAACACGAGTAAGCCGTACTGAGCATTCCCATATACATTTCGCATATAGGTAAATCCATTTACAACAGTTTCAAACCCACCGTAGCTGTGAAAATCTACATCAGCAAACACTACCGAAGGAAAAAGAAAGGATAAACTTATGAATAGCTTTTTCATTCTTTGCCGCTCGTCAGATTACGTTTAATTTGTTTTTTCATTTTTTCGTAATTTCTATTTAATGATATAAAAGTGTCTAGTTCCTCAAGCTTTGCAAGGTATCGTTCATGCAGACCTTTGGATGAGTCATTTATTCGAACTTCTAATTTTTTAATTTCTTCAATTATTGGGTAATAGGGGGTTAGGTTACATCCTGTAGGCACTATGCTCGTTGCATCAG